>DAOVTY010000086.1 GCA_030632865.1 Bacteroidota bacterium | reverse complement strand
TTGTAGTTCATTTAAGAAACTCTTTTGATGAAGTGTTTGAAATTGTAAAAGAGGAACAGGATGGATCGTTAAAAGGTGTTTTCCATTGCTTTACAGGTGATGATGTTGAAGCAGAAAAAATTATAGACTTAGGTTTTTTGTTGGGAATTGGAGGAGTGCTGACCTTTAAGAATAGCAACTTAAGCGAAGTTATTGAGAAAATAGATCTTAAACATTTGGTTTTAGAAACCGACTCGCCTTATTTGGCTCCGGTTCCGAAAAGGGGACGGCGCAATGAAAGTTCTTACTTGGTTTATATAGCGCAAAAGTTAGCAGAGGTTTATCAAATTCCAGTTGAGAAAGTAGCCGAAATAACTACTTTAAATGCACGCAAACTATTCGGAATTTAATAAATTGCAGCTTCATTTAAATTGTATGGCTAGCTCAAAAAATAAAAAATCTTCAGTTCTTATTATTTATACCGGTGGTACTATTGGTATGGTGCAGCAACCCAAATCAGGAACATTAACTCCTGTAAGATTCGAGCAAATTTTACACGAAGTGCCAGAGTTGAATAAATTTAATCTCAATATTAAAACAGAAGTGCTAAACCCGGTGATTGATTCTTCGAACATGAATACATCGAATTGGGAGAAAATTGCAAAAAAGATTAAAAAGCACTACAATGATTTCGATGGATTCGTGATTTTACACGGTACAGATACAATGGCTTACACTGCATCGGCATTAAGTTACATGTTCGATAATCTTGATAAACCCATAATTTTAACAGGCTCGCAACTTCCAATTGGAATGCTTCGAACTGATGGAAAAGAGAACTTGATTACTTCGGTTGAAATTGCAGCAGCACAAAAGAACGGAAAAAGTTTAGTCCCCGAAGTATGTGTTTATTTTGATTTTAAATTATTCAGGGGGAACCGTACTGTAAAAAGTGATTCTGAACTGTTTAGTGCATTTCACTCTGTTAATTATCCAGAGCTTGCAATTGCAGGGGTTGATATAAAATATAGCAACGAATATATTTATCACCCAGGAAATAAAGGCATTTTAAAGGTAAATACTAATTTCAATGATAATGTCGTAATTTTAAAAATATTTCCTGGAATCAGTCAAAATGTGTTTAATTCTATTTTAAATATACCTGGATTAAAAGGCGTTGTTTTAGAAACGTTTGGCTCAGGAAATGTGCCAACATCGCGGTGGTTGATTAATTGTATAAAAAGAGCAATTAAAAAAGACATAATAATTTTAAATATAACTCAGTGCGAAGGGGGACGAGTGGTTATGGGACAGTACGAAACAAGCATAGAACTGCTAAATGTGGGTGTGGTTTCGGGAAAAGATATGACTGTTGAAGCTGCCATAACAAAGCTTATGTTCCTGTTAGGACAAGGATTACATACTGAAGATGTAAAAATATATCTTAATAAAAGTTTGCGTGGGGAAATTAGTGAATAGTTAAGATGACTTTTTTAAATTGCTCCGCATCAAGATTGTCATAGTTTCTCAGAGACGATTAATATTTTCGAAGATCTATCGTGAAAATTCAAGAAAATAATAAGAAGAATATGTGAAACTCTGAAAACACACATGGAACAAGAATATTATAAACAATCTGACTTCGTCAAAAATATTTGAGGCTTGCATATTATTCATTATTCTTGTTTCCTGAAAGAAAGGAATTTTTAGAAGTCGCCTTTATTTTTTATTCGCAATTTTTTATTAATTTGCAGCTCTTATTTTCTGAGAGATACCAGTAATTTACTGGAGAGGTGCAGGAGTGGCTTAACTGGCACGCCTGGAAAGCGTGTGTACCGCGAAACGGTACCGAGGGTTCGAATCCCTCTCTCTCCGCAAAAAAAGAACGTTCTAATTATTTAATAAAAAGAGAATAAATAAAAGAGGCACATTTTTTGTTAGCAATTTGAAAAATTTAAAAAAAAATCTATACAAACAAATCAAGAGATTATTAATTAAAATTCAAATCAATTATGAAAAGACTATTCGCGTTAATAGCAGTATTTGGGATGTTATTTTTTATAACATCAAACGCTGTGGTTGCACAAGATGATGCAGCTGCACCAGAAACAACAGCTCAAGAAGAGCTGGTTGACATAACGGCTGATCCTGAAGAAGAAGCTGCTGCAGTAGCAGAAGAAGGAAAATCTTTACACAGTCAGTTAAAGCAAAAGTTTATTGAAGGTGGAGCAATGTTCATGACATTCGTGTTAATTACCCTTATTTTAGGGTTGGCTTTTGCAATCGAAAGAGTTCTTTACCTTAATCTTGCAACAACTAACACTAAAAAATTATTGGTTAAAGTTGAAGAGGCTCTGGAAAGTGGAGGTGTTGATGCTGCAAAAGAAGTTTGTCGCACAACTCGCGGACCGGTAGCAAGTATTTTCTACCAAGGTTTAGATAGGGTTGATGAAGGATTAGACGTAGCTGAAAAATCAGTAATTGCATACGGTAGCGTACAAGCAGGATTACTCGAAAAAGGATTAAGCTGGCTAGCATTGTTTATTGCACTTGCACCGATGCTTGGTTTTATGGGTACAGTAATAGGTATGATTGGAGCTTTTGATGCAATTGAAATTGCCGGTGATATTTCTCCTGCACTAGTTGCTGGAGGTATAAAAGTTGCCTTAATTACAACTGTAACAGGTCTTGTTGTAGCAATTATTCTTCAAATCTTTTACAACTATTGTATATCTAAAATTGATAGTATAATCAATAGTATGGAAGATGCTTCAATTTCGTTATTAGATATCTTAGTAAAATATAACTTGAAAAATAAGTAAATCCCATGGATAAAATAGGAAAAATAGTTACCGTAGCATTGTGGGTGCTGCTCCTTATTTCATCGGTTTTAATTGTTTCTTTGATGGTTAATATTAATGAGGACGTTAAAACTGATCCGGCAATGTTATCTTGGATTAACACCAATCTTATTTGGGCCTATATCCTAATTGCTTTTGGTGCCGGTGTTGCAATAATTGCAGGATTATTGCAAACAGTTACCGATAAAAAAGCGGCAAAAGGAGGGATAATCTCTCTTGTATTCTTGGGAGTAGTGGCCTTGGTCTCTTACTTAATGGCATCATCAGAAATTCCACAATTTATTGGAGTTGATAAGTTCATTAATAACGGATCTTTAACAGAGGGAATTGCAAAATTGGTAGATACAGGTTTATATGCAACATATTTATTGCTAGGAATAGCAATTTTATTAATTATTCTTACTCCTGTAGTTCGAATGTTTAGATCGTAGTAATTAAAAATTAAACAGGAAAATTAATTATGGCTAGAAAAGTACCTGAAATAGCAGCTACATCGTTGGCAGATATTGCATTTATGTTACTCATCTTTTTCCTGGTAACAACCACGATGGACGTTGATAGCGGTCTCGAAAGAACACTTCCACAATGGCAAGAAGAAGAAATTGAGGATAATTCGGAAATTAAAGAACGCAATGTTTTTGTTGTGTTGGTTAATAGAAATAATGACCTGCTAGTGGAAAATGAATATGCTCGTATAGAAGATTTACGTGAAATGACTAAAGAGTTTCTGACAAACTCTGCAAATGCAGAAAATTTGCCAGAAAAAGAACCTACTGAAGTGCCTTTCTTTGGAACTGTTGATATAACTAAAGGAGTAATTTCACTGCGTAATGACTTAGATACAAAATACGGGACGTATCTCGCTGTTCAAAATGAACTGGTTGGTGCCATTAATGAATTGAGGGAAGATTTGGCAAAATCTCAGTTTAATAAATCTTATAGTAATTTGCAAAAGGATCAACGCAATGCTATAAGAAAGATTATTCCTTCAAAAATTTCAGAAGCTGAACCTAAAAGAAGATAGGAGAAAATAAATATGAGTAAATTTAGAAAAGAGGGAGGAAAAGAATTACCTCCAATTTCAACGGCTTCATTGCCAGACATCGTATTCATGTTGTTATTCTTCTTTATGGTTAGTACAACAATGCGCGAGGTTACACTTAATGTTTCAATTAAACTACCAGAGGCCACAGAGTTGAGTAAACTCGAGAAAAAGTCGTTGGTTAGTTATATTTATGTTGGTGAACCTTTAAAACAATTCCAGACTATTTTTGGCATTGCTCCACGCATTCAGTTAAACGACCAATTTGCAAACATTGGCGATATTCAGGATTATGTTATTGCCGAAAGAGAAGCAAGAGATGAAGTTGAACAGAAATTTATGATTACTTCTTTGAAAATTGATGAGAATACAAAAATGGGTATTGTAACAGAGATTAAGCAAGAATTGCGAAAATCTGCAGCACTACACATAAACTACTCGTCAAGAATGAAAGTAGAAAGATAAAATAAGATTCTATATAACAAAAAAGGGAAGCGTTAGCTTCCCTTTTTTGTTGGTCTTTATTTTGCTGTTTCATTTCTTACAAAGTGAGAAATATCAATTTAAACAACAAATTTCTATTTCTTTTCGAAATGGCATAGATATTATTTTGCTTTCAAATTCAATTTTAAACTTAATTCATCCAATTGTTCTACTGAAATTTGAGAAGGCGAGTCAATCATTACATCACGACCAGAGTTATTTTTTGGGAAAGCAATTACATCGCGAATTGAATCTAATCCTGCAAATAACGAAACTAGACGGTCGAAACCAAAAGCAATTCCGGCATGTGGTGGAGCACCATATTTAAAAGCATTCATTAAAAATCCGAATTGATCTTGTGCTTGTTCTTTGGTAAACCCTAACTTACCAAACATTTTTGCTTGTAATTCCGAATCGAAAATACGAACAGAACCACCGCCAATTTCAACACCATTAATAACAAGATCGTAAGCATTGGCACGAACTTTCCCCGGATCGGTTTCGAGTAGATGAATATCTTCTGGTTTTGGAGCAGTAAACGGATGGTGCATTGCATGGAAGCGTTGTGCTTCTTCGTTCCATTCTAACAATGGAAAATCTACAACCCAAAGTGGTTTGAATATATTTTTCTTACGTAGTTTTAATTGATTTCCCATTTCTAATCTAAGATCTCCGAGTGCCGATAAAGTTTTGTCTTTGTCGCCCGACATTACCAAAATTAAATCGTGTGGTTTTGCACCAACCGCATCTGCCCACAATTTTAAATCTTCTTGCGAATAGAACTTATCAACCGATGATTTGTAACTTCCATCATCGTTACATTTTACCCAAATTAAACCTTTTGCTCCAATTTGTGGGCGTTTCACCCAATTCGTAAGTTGGTCGAGTTGTTTGCGTGTGTAACACGAACATTCGTCAGCATTAATAGCTCCTATAAATTCAGCCGAATCGAAAACACCAAAACCTTTACCTTTTGCTTCATCAGAAATATCGTTAATCAACATTTCAAAACGAATATCCGGTTTATCCGATCCATATTTTTCCATTGCTTCTGAATACGGCATCCATGGAAATTCATTTACTTCAACGTCTAAAATTTCTTTAAACAGATATTTTGTTAATCCCTGAAAAGTCTCCAAAACATCTTTCTGCTCAACAAACGACATCTCGCAGTCTATCTGTGTAAATTCGGGTTGACGATCGGCACGCAAATCTTCATCTCTGAAACATTTTACAATTTGGTAGTAACGATCGAAACCGGCAATCATTAATAGCTGTTTAAAAACCTGTGGCGATTGTGGAAGTGCATAAAATTCGCCTTTATTCATTCTCGATGGAACCACAAAATCACGCGCACCTTCTGGAGTCGATTTGATTAAAACCGGAGTCTCAGTTTCAATAAATTCCTTATCATTTAAATAACTACGAACTGAGTGAGCCATTTTTGCTCGTAAAATCAAATTATCGCGAACCTTATTTCTACGTAAGTCTAAATACCGATATTTCATCCTTAAATCATCGCCACCATCAGTATCATCCTGAATTGTAAATGGGGGTATTTCAGCTGAATTTAAAACAGAAATATTTTGAACTCCAATTTCAATTTCACCAGTAGAAATATTTTTGTTTTTACTAGACCGCTCGCGAACAGTTCCTTTTACCTGAATCACAAATTCTCTTCCTATTTCCGCCAATTGCTTTTTTACAGAATCAGAAGTCTCTTCATCAATTACCAACTGAGTAATCCCGTATCGGTCACGCAAATCAATAAATGTCATTGCACCAAGGTCACGAATTCGCTGCACCCAACCGGCAAGAGTTACTTCGTTATTAACATCTGCTAAATGCAATTCTCCACAAGTATGAGTTCTGAACATAATTTCTTTCTTTAATTTGGTTGCGAAAATAAGAAGATTTTAGCAATTTTAGCGGGTATATTTTACTGCGTTTAAAATTACTAATATGATTGAACCTTTTAATGACGAATATTTTATGAAAAAAGCCTTTTCTGAAGCACTTTCAGCTTTAGATAAAGACGAAGTTCCAGTTGGTGCAGTGGTTGTTTCTAAAGGAAAAATTATCGCCCGAGCCCACAATCTAACCGAAACGTTAACTGATGTAACTGCCCATGCCGAAATGCAGGCAATTACTTCTGCTGCAAATTTTTTGGGAGGAAAATATTTGAATGATTGTGTTTTGTATGTTACTCTTGAACCCTGTGTAATGTGTGCCGGCGCATTAGGATGGTCGCAAATTGGCAAAGTAGTTTTTGGAGCTTTCGACGAAAAACGTGGATATAAAAAGTTTGCAACAAAAGCTTTTCATCCAAAAACCGAAGTAGTTGGTGGAGTTTTGGAAACTGAATGTTCTGAATTGATACAGGAGTTTTTTAAACAAAAAAGATAATCGTTAACTTTTAATGTTGTTTAAAGCTAAATTTAAATCCAAATAAATTTCATGTATGAATATGTTCAAAAAATATTTTGTTCTGTTATCCGTTATTTCACTGCTGATATCATGTTCTAATAATAAAAATAAAGAAAGAAAATCGGTATCTTCAAATGATTTGAGAATTGAGTTGGCACCGGTTTCAGAAGAATCAGTTTTAAAAAATCCGGATTACAATATTTGGGGAGCCAGCATGGTACAAACCGACGATGGAATTTGCCATATGTTTTATACGCGCTGGCCTTTTGAAACCGGTTTTAAAGGGTGGCTAAAAAATTCAGATATTGTTTATGCTACCTCAAAATTACCAACCGGACCTTACGAATTTCAAAAAGTAATATTATCCGGATTTGGACAAGGACATTGGAACGAAGAGGCGGCGCACAATCCGCATATAAAAAAGTTTGGCAATAAATATTATCTCTATTTTATTTCACACAGAAAAGAAGATTTGGGGCTGAGCGATTGGATGAATCATATTTTTACACAGCGAATTGGTGTTGCAGTTGCTGATTATCCTGCTGGACCATGGGAAGTTTTGCCCGAACCGTTAATAGATTATCAGGAAGGAAAACCAGCACATGGTTACATGGTAAATCCAAGTGTTTGTGAAACCCCAGATGGAAATTATTTAATGATGTTTAAAGCGCGTAAACCAGGCGCTGAAACATCTGGCAAGTTCGACCCTATTCACTGTTTGGCAACTTCGCCAACTCCAACCGGACCATTTACAATTGCCGAAGAAACTTTATTGACCGAAGCAACTGCCGAAGACCCATTTTTGTGGCATCAAAAAGGTAAATACTATTCGGTGGTAAAAGATATGTACGCACATTACACCGGATTTAAATCATTGGCTTTGTTTGAATCGGAGGATGGTTTGAATTGGGAGCCATCGGAGAATATAATGATTTCGAAAACTGAAATTGTTTGGGAAAGCGGAGATACTACAAAGCTACAAAACCTGGAGCGACCACAAATTTGGTTCGATAAAGATGGAAATCCTGCTGTGCTATTTTGTGCTGCCCGCGAAGCTATTAAAAAAGGAGAGCCTGCAAAACCAACATTTAATGTTCACATTCCTATTAAACCGTTAAAATAAATTGCATGAAAAAATTGACACTATTTTTATTTGTACTGTTTTCAAGTTCTATTGTTTATTCGCAAGATTGGCCTGATTGGCGAGGAGCAAATCGTGATGGTATTTGGAATGAAACAGGAATTATTGAAAAATTTGATTCGGATACAATTGAGCAAAAATGGTCGGTTGAAATAGGTTCGGGTTACTCGGGTCCAACAGTTTCTAACGGAAAAGTTTATGTTACAGATTTATTAGAAAAGCCAAATAAAACTGAAGGCGTGCTTTGTTTCGATGAACTAACAGGCGAAAAAATTTGGGAATTTCGGTACGATTGTATTTACGAAGGAGTTGGTTATCCTGCCGGTCCGCGTGCATCAGTTGTTATTAATAATGGCAAGGCATATTCGTTGGGAACGATGGGAAATCTTTTTTGTTTTAATGCAAAAAATGGAGAAATATTTTGGCAAAAAGATTTAAATAAGGAATATGAAATTATAATGCCCACATGGGGAATTGCCTCCACTCCTTTGATTGTGGAGGAGAAAATAATTGTTCATGTAAGTGGAAGTAAAAATGCTGGCGTAGTTGCATTCAATAAGAATAGTGGCAATGAAATTTGGAGAAATTTAGATGATAGAGCCGGATATTCTGCCCCAATTTTGATTGAAAAAAATGGAAATAAGGTTATAGTTAATTGGACAGAACATAGTTTGTCGGGATTAAATCCAGACAACGGAGAAATTTTCTGGCGATTTCCTTGGAAAACAGGTTCGGGAATGAGTATTGCCACTCCTGTTTTATATGACAATCATATTTTTGTAAGTGCTTTTTATAGTGGTTCGTTGTTGGTAAAGTTGGGAGATGATTATACGACAGCCAAAAAGGTTTGGCAGCGCAGCGGCGAAAGCGAGCGAAAAACTGATGCACTTCATTGTGTGATGAATACTCCGGTTATTATTGACGATTTTATTTATGGAGTTGATAGTTATGGAGAATTACGTTGTTTAGAATTTTCAACTGGCGACCGGATTTGGGAAGATCTAACCGCAGTTAAAAAAAATCGTTGGGCAAATATTCATTTTGTTCAGAATAGGAATAAAATATGGATGTTAAATGAACAGGGTGAATTGTTAATTACAGAACTTTCTTCCAACGGATTTACAGAAATTAGTCGGGCTAAATTAATTGAGCCTACAAAAAAACAACATCCGCGGGGGGTTGTTTGGACACATCCTACATTTGCTAATAAACATATTTTTGTAAGAAATGATAATAAATTGGTTTGTGCTGATTTATCTAAGAAATAATAAAAAAACAGGAATCATTCTTATTCTGTTTAGTGTAAATTTCATAAAACGGAAGGAGTATAAATCTACTTTAAAATGAAAATTAATTTATTCCTATTAATTTTTTCGACAATTCTGATTTTAGGATGCAGGGAAAAACAGGAACCTAAAAACCCAAACATTATTCTAATAATGTGCGACGATTTAGGTTGGGGCGATACAGGTTTTAATGGAAACAAAATTATTAAAACTCCAAATCTTGATTTTCTCGCTGGTAAAGGAATAATATTTAACCGCTTTTATTCTGCTTCGGCTGTTTGTTCTCCAACCCGCGGAAGTTGTTTAACAGGACGAAATCCGTATCGTTACGGAATTCCAACTGCCAATGCCGGGCACATGAAAACAGAGGAAATTACTTTACCTGAATTACTTAAAGAACAAGGGTACGAAACCGGACATTTTGGGAAATGGCATTTGGGAACATTAACTACAAAAGTGAAAGATGCAAATCGTGGGAAACCTGGTGATTCAACACATTATAGCATTCCAACTATGCATGGTTATGATGCTTATTTTGTAACAGAATCTAAAATCCCAACTTACGACCCAATGTATAAACCGACAAAATTTGATACCGTAAAAGGCGAAAGTTTAAGGTACGGATGGAAAGCAATTGAAGATAAAAAAACTGCAACAAAATATGGAACGTATTATTGGAAAGGAAAAGAGTTAGCCGAAACTGAAAATATGGATGGAGACAATTCGAAAGTTGTTATGGACAGAGTAATTCCATTTATCGAAAATTCAGTCGATAATAATAGTCCTTTCTTTTCTGTAATTTGGTTTCAAACACCACATTTGCCAGTTGTAGCCGATAAGAATATGATGGCAAAATACAGCAAATATTCGCATAAGGAACAAATATATTATGCTACCATTTCGGCAATGGATGAGCAAGTTGGACGACTTTGGAAAAAGCTGAAAGAATTGGGTGAAGCAGATAATACAATGATCTGGTTTTGCAGCGATAACGGCCCAGAAAATGGGACGCCAGGAACTTCTGGTCCATTCCGAGAACGGAAAAGATCGCTTTACGAAGGTGGCCTGCGTGTTCCTGCATTTTGTGTTTGGCCCGATAGGATTTCAGCAGGTTTAAAATCTGATTATCCAATTGTTACTAGCGATTATCTTCCAACAATTGTAGAAATTCTTGATATTGATTATCCTGATAATAGACCAATTGATGGAGTTAGTTTAGCTGATGTTTTAAATGAAGATAAAACAGACCGTATAAAACCAATTGGTTTTAGATTTGGAACAAAAATGTCGTGGGTAACTCAAGAGTACAAACTAATTAGTACTGATAAAGGCGAAACTTTTGAGTTGTATAATTTGTTAATGGACAAGGAGGAACAAAATAACATTGCTTCCGGAAATACTGAATTGGTAAATGCAATGAAATTGGAATTGCTTGCCTGGATTGAATCTTGTGATGCCTCAGCAAATGGAACAGATTATTCTGGTATTCCGCCTGTGTAGCCATAAATATCATTACTACGTACTTTTTTTAACTTTTGTGCAAGCAGTTTTTTGAAATGATTAAGAGTATCTA
>DAOVTY010000103.1 GCA_030632865.1 Bacteroidota bacterium | reverse complement strand
TCTGCTTCGGTATGCGCCAATAACGAATCAACATCGCCAATTTCGGAGCTTGGTTTTAATATTATTCGTAGTTTGGTAACTCGTTGATTAAGTTTTTCCGATTCGTTTGAAATATCATTTATAGCAATCGCATTTTCTGTACCTTCTACAGGTTGAGTTGCCCGTTCTGTTTCCTGTTCTTGTGCATTTGCACAAAAAAATAGAATGAAAAACAGAATGAAAAACACAATAGCAGATTTAAAAAATTGTGATAAAAAGGCTTTCAATATCATAACTAATATTTTTATTGATTAACAATATAGTGATATATTCAACAACAGTTATGTTGAACTTGTTTAAGCCAATTTAAAATTGAGTTATTCGATAATTTGGTACTGATTTTATTGCAGTATTTTGCTGAATATTTAAATCTTAAATTTATGTCTAACAAAAAGAAATTCTGGAAACAAAGCAAATAGATAAATCGGAGGAAACTTCACATGAACTAAAGCAGTAAAGAAGAAGACAAATACTATTTTTTGAATAACACATATTGATTTGGTTGTTTCTATTTTTATTTTGTCTGCTATATTTTTTTCGACAGAAATACTCTTTAAGTATTTTGCAGGTAAAATGCCCCAAAATATTGAGACTAGAGAACCTTTTTATAAGCAAAATACGAGCTTGATATTCCAATCGGAATTCCGTCGGCAATATTGGAACGACACCCCGACATAAAACAGGCCAAGGCTTTTTATGTGGCACAAAAAGCGCAAATTGTAATTTCGGAAACTATGCGCTGGCCATATTTAAATCATACTGGAACACTGGATTGTGTTTGGTTCAAACATTTTTGGAAGAACAACAAATAAATGCTAAAATGCGGAATGAAGAGTAAGTTAATAATAAGCTCGAATTTTAATTTTAAATAATTTCATTGCCAAAAAGAAATATTTTTTTAATCTCATTCAATAAATTTTCTAAATTTGCAATTTATTTAGAATAAATCTTAATAATTAGTGGAACGAGCATGGTAATTATTATCACAAATGGCGATGATTATTTTGCGAGTTACATCTGTTCCAAATAAAAACAAACAATAATAAACAGATGAAGTACCACGTAATAACATTAGGTTGCCAGATGAATTTGTCGGATAGTGAGCGAGTAATATCGGTGCTAGACGAAGCTGGTTATACATATACAGACAATGAAGATGAGGCGGGACTGATAGGGATTATCGCCTGCTCTGTTCGTCAAAAAGCTATAGATAAAGTTTATTCACGTATTCATAAATGGAATAAATGGAAGAATAATAAAAACCTTATTACATTTATATCGGGTTGTATTTTGCCAAGCGACCACGAAAAGTTTCTGAAACTTTTTGACATTACTTTTCAGATGAAAGATTTGCCTGAATTGCCTAAAACAATTAGCCAATATGGTGTAACTACACCTACGCATTTGAAAGTCGGTATTGATCCACACAACGAAAATATTGAGCAATTTTGGGATGTAAAACCAGCATATAAATCAGAATTCGAAGCGTTTATTCCTATTCAAAACGGATGCGATAAATTTTGCACTTTTTGTGCTGTGCCTTATACTCGCGGTCGTGAAGTATCGCGCCCGTCGAAAGATATAATTACTGAATTGGCATTGTTGGTAGCACAGGGTTATAAAACAATAACGCTGCTTGGGCAAAATGTAAATTCTTATGGGCTTGATAAAACGGGAGAGGAGATAAGTTTTTCGCAGCTATTACGAGAAATTGGAGAATATGGCAATCAGGTAAAAAATGATTTTTGGGTATATTTTACTTCACCACACCCTCGCGACATGAGCGATGATGTAATTGAAGTTATTGCAGAATATCCTGTTCTGGGAAAGCAAATTCATATACCTATGCAAAGTGGCGACGATGAAGTTTTGCACCGTATGAACCGCAAACACAATCTTGAAACTTATCGTAAAATTATTCATTCTATCCGACGATTAATTCCACAGGCAACAATATTTACCGATATTATTGTTGGTTTTACAGGCGAAACCCAAGAGCAGTTTGAAAATTCGCGACTTGCCATGGAAGAGTTTAAATTTAATATGTCGTACACCGCAATTTATTCGCCCCGCCCCGGAGCGACCAGCCATCGCTGGATTGACGATATTCCGCAAGATGAGAAAAAACGAAGACTACATGCCTTGACCGATGAACTCAGGAAACATAGCTTGCCATATAATAATAAAATGATTGGAAATACGGTACGTGTTTTAGTGCGTAATACAGATCGAAAAGACGGATATTTAACTTCGCATACAGAGGGTAAACTTATAATTCGCTTTGCTTCTGAAGATACAAATTTGATAGGACAGTTTGCTAATGTGAAAATCACTTCGGCTACCGATTTTTCTATGGAAGGTGAATTGGTTATTGATTGATTTTTATAAACTTCATTAAAAAAATGAAATTTAATCTTCACGAAAAATCATCCCAAATTATTAAGTTGTTTTATTAGTTTTTAAATTCTGGGTTAATCATTTTTTTTTACTAAAAACCTCTTGCTATTTTCCCCTCAAGTAGTAACTTTAACACAATTCATAAAGTTGCTAAAATGGTAAATATCTTTTTTGATTTAAAGTGGCGATAACATTAGACAAATTCATTTAATTTAATAATTAAAAACTGATGAAGAAAATAGTAATTTTTCTGCTTTTTGTATTTACAATTTTGTTTGCATTTGCACAGTCTAATGTAAACTACAACGAAAATAAAATTCCTCAATTTGTTGTTCCTAATCCGCTAAAAACATTCAATGGCAAAAAAGTAAGAAATGTTAAAACGTGGGAGAAAAAACGTCGTCCAGAGTTATTGGAGTTCTTTTCGAAAAATATTTATGGAGAGGTACCGGGTAAATTAAAAATATCGTCGGTTGAAATTGTTGAAGAGAGCCACGATGCTTTAAATGGGAAAGCCACTCGTAAACAGGTTCAAATATCTTTTCAGAAAGATAATTTAACTTTGGATTTTACAATTCTGATTTATCTACCAAAAAACATTGAAAAAGCACCTCTCTTTGTGGGATATAATTTTTATGGCAATCATACTATTACCGAAGATGTAAATGTAATTATTTCGGATGCTTGGGCGCGAGATAATGAATCGTTTGGGATTATTAATAATCAACTAACCGAGCAATCTAGAGGTGTACGAGATAATCGTTGGGCAATTGATAAAATTATTGATGCCGGCTATGGTTTGGCAACCATTTATTATTGCGAAGTAGATCCTGATAAAAATGATTTTACCGATGGGATTCATCCGTTTTTTTACGAAGAATATCGTAAGCTACCTTTTCCTAACGAGTGGGGAAGCATTGCTGCATGGAGCTGGGGACTAAGTCGTTGTATGGATTATTTTGAACAAGATGCGAATATTGACGAATCAAAAATTATTGTTTTTGGCCATTCGCGATTGGGTAAAACATCGTTGTGGGCAGGTGCCACCGATGAGCGTTTTGCTGCCGTAATTTCAAATAACTCAGGGTGCGGTGGTGCAGCACTTTCTAAACGTGCCGTTGGCGAAACAGTTTCTAGAATTAATAGCAGTTTCCCACATTGGTTTTGCACCAACTTTAAAGAGTATAATAGAAATGAGAAAGCTTTGCCTGTTGACCAGCACGAACTTATTGCATTAATAGCTCCACGCCCGGTGTATATTGCCAGTGCCGAAGACGATAAATGGGCCGATCCACGTGGTGAATTTCTTTCTGCATTTTATGCAACTCCAGTTTATAAATTGTATGGTAAAGAAGGAATTCCAAACGATAAAATGCCTGCAGTTAATCAACCAATTCAAAATAGAATTGCTTACCACATTAGAACAGGGAAACACGATGTTACCGATTTTGATTGGGAACAATACATTAAATGGGCTAA
Organism: Bacteroidota bacterium; assembly: GCA_030632865.1. GTDB lineage: Bacteria > Bacteroidota > Bacteroidia > Bacteroidales > Prolixibacteraceae > Draconibacterium. The sequence goes on along the minus strand of DAOVTY010000103.1, from coordinate 5,784 downwards.
TGCACAATTGAAATAAATTCACACATCATTGAAATAGTTTTATTATGAAAATAATTTTCACTTTTTTATTGATTGCAATTTTTGCAACTTCATGCACTAACGAAAAGAAATTTAAGCCAACTACTAATGTTACAATTAAGGGTGATAAGTTTTTTATTAACGGGAAACCAACATTTAGTGGAAGAACTTGGAACGAAGTTTCTGTTGAGGGATTTCTCCCAAATTCGCGAATGGTGCAAGGTATTTTTGATGATTTAAATACTGAAACAGTTTCGAAATGGAAATATCCTGACACTAATGAATGGGACGCAAACAGGAATACAAACGAATTTATTGCAGCCATGGGAGACTGGCGAATAAATGGGTTACTTGCTTTTACAATAAATTTTCAGGGAGGTAGTCCCGAGGGATATTCTAAAAATCAACCATGGGAAAATAATGCGTTTGTGCCCGATGGAACACTGCGCACCAAATATACCCAGAGAATGAGTAAAATTATTGAAAGTGCCGATGAACTGGGAATGGTTGTAATTTTAGGGCTTTTTTATTTTGGGCAAGACGAACGACTTCAGAATGAAAATGCGGTAATTAATGCTGTGGATAACAGCGTGAATTGGATTCTTGAAAAAGGTTATACAAACATAATTATTGAAGTAGCAAACGAATGTAATAACCGAAAATACAAACACGATATAATTAAGCAAAATAGAAATCACGAACTAATTGAACAAATAAAAAGGAAAGCACCGGAGCTTTTGGTAGCAACAAGTTTTAACGGTAACACAATTCCACCTGATAAAATTGTTGCCGTTTCAGATTATATCTTAATACATGGCAATGGCGTAAAAATTCCGTCTCGAATTTCTGAAATGGTTATGCAGGTTAGAAACTTACCATCGTATAAACCAATGCCAATTGTTTTTAACGAGGACGACCATTTTGATTTTGATCAGCCTGAAAATAATTTTATTGCAGCAACAAAAGCATACGCATCGTGGGGATATTTCGATTTTAGAATGAATAACGAAGGATTTGATGAGGGATATCAAAGTGTACCTGTAAATTGGGGAATTAGCTCGGATCGTAAAAAGGCATTTTTTTCTAAATTAAAAGAGATTTTTATTGATTAATTGTAATTGTATTGTTTTAGTTTAAAAAACTATAAAATATAAATTAAAAACACATTGAAATGAGAAATTCTATTTTGCTTCTGCTTATAGCAGTTGGTTTTGCTTCGTGTCATAATTGTAACCAACCCCAAACAATAAGTTTATTTAATGGAGTAGATTTAAAGGGTTGGCATGCAGATATTCCGGCAATGGATAATAATCCAGACACAATTAATCCGTTTATTGTTCGCGATGGAATGTTGGTGAGTTTAGGAACACCAGCCGGTCATTTAATTACTGATTCTGTTTATCAAAATTACCGGTTGGTAGCAGAATATCGGTTTGCCGGAAAACCGGGTAATTGTGGAGTTTTAGTTCATGCATCAACACCTCGTGCTTTGTACAAAATGTTTCCAAAATCGTTGGAGGTGCAAATGTTTCACGAGAATGCTGGAGATTTTTGGTGTATTGTTGAAGATGTTACTGTGCCCAATATGGTAACACGACGTGGACCAAAAGATGAGTGGGGAATTACCGAAGGCAAGAAACGCCGTATTTTAAATATTACTGATGGTTCTGAGAATCCAGTTGGAGAGTGGAATAAAATGATTGTTGAATGTGTTGGCTCAGAGATTAAAGTTTGGGTGAATGACGAGTTAGTAAATTATGGTTTCGATAGCACCGCAAGCAAAGGTCAAGTTGCCGTTCAGGCAGAAGGCTCGGAAGTGGAATTTAGAAAGTTAGAATTAACACCCATCAAAAAAATTACCGAGACCGAATAATTTCTAAAAGTTTGGTTGTTAGATATACTTATTTTTTGTTTCTGAATTCGCTGTTGAGTTTCACTTTGTATATTTTTAGAATACAACTAATATACAGCTCTATATTTTGCTATTTTTCTATAGCATATAATTTATTCATAGTAGAAATATAAAGCACACCGTTTGCAGCAGTTGGTGTTGAATGAATGGGACTGTCTAATTTAGCATAATTCAGTACATTCAATGTTTTTCCTTCTTCTATAATCCAAATGTCACCGCCTCGCGATCCAACATAAACTTTGTTGTCGGCAACAAGAGCCGAACTCCACGAATCTTTATTTAAATTATGTGTCCAGAATCTTTCTCCTGTTTCAGCATCAGCGCAATGCAATTTTTTACCACAGTCGGTTACATAAATTAATCCCTCCGAAATTGCTGGTGTAGAAGCTGAATGTTCTTCAAGATCTAACGACCAAATTTCCCCAGAATCTGTAATGTCTCCAGTTTTTGTGGCGTCGATACATTTTAGCCACGCCTCTTTTTTTCCCCACCAAATATCGCCACCGCCCGTAACATAAATACGGTTTTTATAAAATACGGGCATTCCCATAAAATTAATCGGACTCTCTTCTCTATTTTTTAGATATTCGTGTATATTTTCTTTTGGTGCTGAAGGGTCGCAATCAAACTGCCAAACTTTATTAAACAGATGAACTTCTTCGCGCGATATCGACTGAGAAAGAGCTTCAAATGCATATAAAATTCCATCCGGTCCTGGGTAAAAAATAAGCTTTTTACCATTTACTTCTGCCATTGCCGGCGACGACCATGAAGAATGAAAAATACGAGGACCAAAATTTTCATCGTCTTTAGCTACCAACCTACCAGTTTTCTTGTCGAGGGCAATTAAACTTGGTGCTTCTAACGAACAAGCTTCTAAATGATTATAACTAACACCGTTACAGGTGTTTAGATAAAGAAAATCGCCATCAATTAAAATTGATGCATGCGGAGAATCGTGCGGACTCATTCCCAGTTGCAGCTTCATATCAAACGACCAGATTATATCTGCATCCGTTAAAGTTACCTCTTTTGCAAATTCACCTACCGGAGCCATATACCACCCCTCACCTTTAAAAGGGCCATCATTTCCATCTGCCTGTCCATTTATGTCTAGGCAGAGTATCTCCGACCGATTTGTTAAAACATAAACACGATCGCCTTCAATTGTTGGAGGAGAACAGAGACTTATCATAGGCCAGTCGTTATGTCTGTCTCCCTCCATTCGAGGTACAATTAATTGCCACAACAAACTACCATCCGATTCATTTAAACAAAGTAAAGTACCACGATCTCCTTTATGCTTTGGGTCGCGTTCGTCTGCATTGTTTGCACCAATTAAAACTTTTCCATTCGAAATTATAGGTGTTGAATAACCATGGCTTCCTATTGGAACAATCCATTTTACATTTTCGCCCGTTTCTATGTTGAAATTAGATGGCAAGTTTGTTTCTGAAGACACCATATTTCGAGTGTGTTTTTCGCCCCACTGCTGGCTCTCTTGAGCTTGTACAACAGTATTTGCACTGAAAATGAGAAATGAGAATATAATAATAAACAGAAAATAATTATTGAATAAGGTTTTATTGGCTTTCATTTAAATGATTTTTATTTGCTAATTTAATTGGTTGCCGCAATGTATAAAAATTAAGATAGGGTTTTTAGTTTTACAAAAAATATTCTCAATAATCGAATTATGATTTTTATTAATTGATAGATACAAATATGAATTGCAGTGTAAATGTTTAGAGATATAAGATTTTGAAGATTTTTATTTAATGAGTACATTCACAAGTTTTTAAAACTAAAAATCATTTTTTCAATTTCCTAAAACCAATTAAATGAAAAATTCATCAATTTCAAGACGCAATTTTTTAGGTACTACTGCCGCTGCGGCTGCGGGTATTTCTATAGTACCTTTCAGTTATTCATGCTCAGGCGGAGCTAATAAGCCCAATTCTAAAGTTAATGGTGTTCAACTTGGTTTAACAACTTACAGTTACCGGTCGGTTTCGCATGGACTTGAAGAAGTTCTGGAATATGTGTTAAAGGCGGGAGTAAATGCATTAGAGATGAGAAGAGTACTTGAAGAAGGCCTGGGTATTCCTCAAGGACCACCTCGAGCACCTCGCGGAGCAAACTTGTCTGACAAAGAGAAGGCTGAACGTGCCGAGGCTGCTGATGCTGCAAGAGAAGAACAACGAAAGTGGCGTTTATCTTTACCAATGCAAAAGTATGCCGACATTCGTAAAATGTATAACGATGCGGGAGTAGATATGCATATTGCTAAATTTGCACCTTCAAAGTGGTCTGACGAAGAGATTGATTACGCTTACGAAGCAACGAAAGTTTTAGGTGCTTATGGTATTACTGATGAGGCTAGAGAAAGTTCCTGCAAGCGTTTGGGCAAGTTTGCCGAGAAGCATAATAGTCTTGCCATTTATCATACACACGGACAATTTGGTGACCATGGTTTCGACCTCGATACTCTGCTTGGATATTCGCCGGCAAATAGATTGAATCTTGATGTGGGACATTATTATGGAGCAACCGGAAAACATCCTAACGAGATAATAGAAAAATACCACGACCTGATTCCAATGATTCACGTGAAGGATAAAACTGGACCAAATCATGAAACTCCTAATGCTAACAGACCTTTTGGCGAAGGTGAAACTCCAATTGCAGATGTACTATTATTACTAAAAGAGGAAAAATGGCCAATCGATGTTTTTCTTGAATTAGAATATAAAATTCCGGAAGATTCGGACGCCGTTAAAGAGGTTGTTAAATGTATTGAATATATGAGGAATATTTTGGAATAGTTTTTCGAAACTATTTTTTAAGGTTTCCCACTGTCAATTGGCAGTGGGAAACCTTTAGTTGTATAAACTGCTTCGTTTTTCAGCCGCCATCGACAGAACTTGAAATCTACTCAAAACGGCTTTTAAAAAATTGGATATGAATGAAAAAATATTTTAATTTAAAAAAATAGATATTAATCAGACAGAGTTCAAATTACATATCTCAATTGGCTCACTTCAATTCGTGCAACCCGCACTCTTTTCCTGATCCTTGCTCCCACCACCAGCGGCCTGCACGAAAATCTTCGCCGGGTTGAATTGCTCTTGTACAAGGTTGGCAACCGATGCTTACAAAACCCTGATCGTGTAAAACATTGTACGGTACATTATTTTCTTTAACGTAATCTTTTGTTTTTTCTAGACTCCACTCCATTAACGGATTAAACTTCATAATTCCATTTCCGGCATCCCACTCAAAATGTTTCATGTCGATACGATTGTCAGACTGCGAAGCTCGCAAACCAGTAATCCAAATATCATTATCTTTCAACGCACGTTTCAGCGATATTACTTTCCTAATAAAGCAACACTCTTTACGATTTTCCAACGATTCGTAAAAACTAAATGGGCCTTTTTCGTCAAGTAGATTTTCTACATTTTCGGTAGGTGGGAAATATGCTTTTATTGGTTTTTTATACTTTTCGAGCGTACTGCGATAAACTTTATAAGTCTCGGGAAACAGACGACCAGTATCGAGAGTAATCACTTTTATGTCTAAATTATTTTTAAAAATATAATCGGTAATTACCTGATCTTCGTATCCAAAACTTGTTGTAAAAACTACTTTGCCAGAATGATTTTCAGCTAAATATTTTAGTTTATCAATTAATGATTTATTGGCAAGTTGGGTATTATATTTTTCTGCTAATTGTTGGTTTGTCATAAACGTAGTTTTTACACAAAATAGGTTTCTTAAACTTCCCTATTTTATACTTCTTATTATTCCTTATTAATTACTTTTTAAACAGTTTTACCAACTTTGAACTCTTC
>DAOVTY010000002.1 GCA_030632865.1 Bacteroidota bacterium | reverse complement strand
TGATCGTAATGAGCCATAAAAACAATAAATTCATCTTTTAAAACCGGATCGCTGCCTTCAACAATTCCGATAATATTTTTTGTTTGCAAATCCTCAACCGAATTTCCAATTTTTGCATTCAGCTTTTTATCTTTGACAAGAAACAAATTCGTTTTTTCTGTTTTTGAAATAGACGAAAGATACCTCTTAAATTTCCCTTTTCTCCCCAAAATATGATCTGCAAAATCGGGTGTGCAAATTAACGTAGGTATTTCTGCTAATTTATCAGAGGTTTTTAATATAAATGTTTCCCTATTTAGCCACCGGTTGAATTGCAAAAAAGTTTTATTCTCTTTGTCTAGCGGTGTTGTAACTATAATAATTGCCTTGGGCTTTTTCTCCGATAATATTTTCAATTTCTCTCTCTCTAATCTGTTGTTCCATCGAAAAAATTTGCCATCATTAAATAATCCCAGATCTCCCTGAGCAATAATGACAATTTTCCCACTAACATCAACTCCCTCCAAATTATTATAACCCAATTCAGAATTATAGTAACCAAAACCAGCAAGAACTATCTCCTCATTTTTAAAAGAGATAACTCCTTGCCCACCATTTAAATTAATAATTGAAGTTGTTTTAAACATTGACTTTCCTCCGTTTCTAACAATTTCTAAATAACTATTTTTATATGGGCTAATAGAAACAATATCAACATGTTGAAAATAATTATCGGCAGCTGGTTTAAGTCCGTTTTTTTTAGCGTTACTTTTAATATAATCGGCGGCAATTTCTAACCCTGCAACTTCTATTCCCAGCTTTCTTCCCTGCAAACTATCTGACGATAAAAAAGTTAGATGACGCTTTAAATCCTCATTGTCTATTTTTGAGAGTGCCTTATTTTGTGAAAAAGAAAGAAAATAATTGGCAAAAAGAAAGAAAATCAAAAACGAAATTTTTTGAAGTGACATATTAATAAAAATAAAATTTATCGATATTATAATCCGAATTGTTAAATTTAGCAATTCGGAACCAAAATACAATAAAAGCAAGTTTTAACAAAAAACGAATACAATAAATTTAGTCTGAATTATTCGAACATTTGTTTTATTCGAAGCAGTTTGGTTTAGTTATAAAATAATTTATAAATAATGAAGGTTACCATACCAAATAAAAATATACTATGAAAATTTTCAAAAGTAGAATACATCCGGTACTAATTTTTGCTCTATTATTTTTAATTCCTTCGTGTGCAATTAATCCTGTTACCGGGAAAAAACAGTTTATGTTAATGTCTGAGGCGCAAGAAGTTGCTTTAGGAGCCCAATACGACCCATCGGTTATTTCAACATTTGGGATTTATGAAAATGCTCAATTATTGGAATTTATTACAACAAAAGGAACAGAAATGGGAAAAATTTCTCATCGTCCAAATCTCGAATACAAATTCAAAATTTTAGATTCGCCAGTAATTAATGCCTTTGCCGTACCAGGCGGATACATATATTTAACAAGAGGTATTTTAGCACAATTTAATAACGAAGCCGAATTAATTGGCGTGCTTGGTCACGAAATGGGGCACATAAGTGCGCGCCACAGCGCAAGTCAGCAAAGCAAGCAACAATTAGGACAACTTTTATTGGTTGGAGGAATGATTGCTTCTGAAGAATTTAGGCAGTTTGGCGATTATGCCATGCAGGGAATGCAACTTCTATTCTTAAAATTTAGTCGCGACAATGAACGCGAAGCAGACAGGCTTGGTGTTGAATACTCTTCTAAAATACGTTACGACGCCCATAAAATGGCAGATTTTTTTAACGTTTTAAATAAAATGCAATTGGCAAGTAGCCATGCCGGCGTACCTACTTTTATGTCAACACACCCCGACCCCGGTGATAGGTTTAATGCAGTTAATAGCAAAACAAAAGAGTGGCAAGACAGTTTAAGTTACACCAATTGGACAGTAAACCAGGATAACTATTTAAAAATGATTGACGGAATTGTTTATGGAGAAGATCCAAGGCAAGGATTTGTTGAAGGAAATATGTTTTACCACCCCGAATTGAAATTCAAATACCCAATTCCTCCGAGTTGGCAATTAATAAATTCGCCCATGCAGGTTCAAATGGTACCCGCTGATGAAAAAGCGATGATGGTATTTTTTATGGCTCAACAAAATACCTTGGAAGAGGCAGGGCAAGAAGCTTTAAATTCATTGAAATTAGATGTGCTCGATAGTAAAAGAGTTACCATTAATGGTTCTCCTGCAATTATTGCAATTTCGCAGCAAATTACTCAAGATGAACAAACCGGACAACAACAAGCTATTAAAGTACTATCTTATATTATTCAAAAAAATCAAAACATTTATGTATTTCATGGTGTTGCTGCAGACGCAGATTTTAATTCATATTTCAGAATATTTGAATCTACAATGTCTAATTTTACTAACTTAACTGAACCGTCAAAATTAAATGTAAGACCGCAAAGAATAAAAATTAAATCGGTTCAGCGATCAGGTTCTTTAGCCGATGCATTTAACTCTTTTAGAGTACCACAAAGCAAAGTAAACGAGTTGGCATTACTTAATAATATGGAACTTTCTGATAGAGTTCAAAAAGGGAAATTAATAAAAATTATTGGAGATTGAGAAAAAACAAAAGTGCACATATTATATTTGATAATATTGCCAGAATTTAATTTTGAAAAAAGAATTACCAAACATCTACATTTTTAATCCCACTTGCGAATATGCTGTTGCAAATGGTCGCAACTCGTGGCATCCAAACAAATTACTTCAGAAAATGGAGTCGGATTTGGAAACATTACCTATGTTTTTTGCAAAGCAGGAAGATTTTGTTCTTGTAAATAAATTACCCTCTCAAAAATTTATTGAATCGTTAAAACAATTGCAAATAACAACTCCAAATTTTATTACAAACAAAAAATATCAAAGCAATTTTGATTTTATAAACATTAAGAAAAACAGATTACTACCTTGGGGATGGAGTCCGGCAATGCACAAACGTTTATCCTTGTTAAAAACAAGTTGTTCAAAGGATTTTAAAAAGTCGCCGATTTGTAACTGGAAACCTGAATATCGCGATTTATATTCCAAAAAATTTGCAATTGGAATTTTAAAAACTCTGATTTCAGAATATCCTAATAAAAGTTTTATCACACAAAATAGTATTGCAGAGATTTGTACTACACAAAAAGATTTTGAAACTGTAATACAACGTTGGGGTAAAATAATGGTAAAAGCTCCTTGGAGCAGTTCGGGACGAGGACTGCAACCAATTCTTAAACCTACAATACACCAAAAATTATGGGCAAAATTATTGGGCATCGTAAACGATCAGGGTTACGCAATTGTAGAACCATATTTGAATAAAATACTCGACCTTGCTTTTATTTTTGAATTAAAAAGAGGTAAAGTTATTTTTTGTGGAACGAGCAATTTTATAACCAATAATAAAGGTCAGTATATTGGCAACAATTTAAATGGGTTGCCCAATAAAATTGATAAAGAGGTATTAGATTTTAGCAAAAAAATTCCGCAAAAAGTTATTAAACCACTAATACAAGTAATTGAAAATAGTGATTTGGCTTTATATTACGAAGGATATTTTGGAGTTGACACACTTATATACAAAGATAAAAATGGGCACTTAAAAATTAACCCCTGTCTAGAAATAAATGTTAGACAAAACATGGGATTACTTTCTCTTCAGCTAGAAAAATTAATTCATTCTGAAAAAAAAGGTACTTACAATACCTTTTATAAACCCGGCACAAAATTTCTTCAGTTCAAAAAAGAAATGGAGAAAAGATATCCTTTAAAAGTATCTAATCATAAAATTGAATCGGGCTTTTTACCAATAATAGAAGTATTTGACGACACTTTATTTGGAGCCTACATACTAGTTTAATTTTTTGCACTTAGTTTTGCTTACCTATTTTTATTACTTTTAAAAGATTGATATCGTCTTTTGAACTAAACTTTATAATATGGAGAATTCAGTACCACAACCAACAAAAAAAGGAAGATTAAATAATAAAACATATTTAAAAGAGTTGGATAACCTTCAAATAGAGTTGGTTAAATTACAAGAGTGGATAAAACTGAAAGGGCTTAAAGTTGTAGTTATTTTTGAAGGGCGCGATGCTGCCGGAAAAGGTGGGACAATTAAAAGGATAATTCAATCTTTAAATCCGCGTATTTGCCGCGTGGTAGCTCTTGGCACACCTACCGAACGCGAAAAAACACAATGGTATTTTCAACGATATGCAGCACATTTACCTGCTGCCGGCGAGATGGTTTTATTTGATAGAAGTTGGTACAACCGAGCCGGAGTAGAGAAAGTGATGGGCTTTTGTACAAATGCTGAATACTGGGATTTTTTACGCTCGTGTCCTAATTTCGAACGCATGTTAATTCGATCGGGAATAATTCTTGTAAAATACTGGTTTTCAGTGAGCGAAGAAGAACAGGAAAAACGTTTTAGATCACGAATAAAAGATCCCACAAAAAGGTGGAAACTTAGCCCGATGGATCTAAAATCACGCGAATTTTACGTTGAATATTCTAAAGCAAAAGATGAGATGTTTTCTTATACCGATACAAAAATAAGTCCGTGGTTTATGGTTGATGCCGATAATAAAAGACGTGCCCGTTTAAATTGCATTCACCATTTATTGTCGCAAATTCCATATAAAGATTTAACACCAGATTCTATTGATTTACCGCCCAGAATAGATACTAAAGGTTATGTTCGTCCGCCAATTGATGAAATGACTTATGTACCTGATGCTTTTTAGACACTACTAATTTTCGCGTGTTCTGGTCATATCAAACAAACGAGCTGCTTGTTCGCCTAAAAAACCTGAGAATAGTTTTTTAGTATTGTCTTCGTCTACAAAACCACGTTGTGCCAATTCGTAATATGCATAAGTCCAAGTAATCTTTTCCACTCCAAATTCACCTTTCACCTCAACTCCTTCTTTAACTGCTTTTGTTGCAGATTGCCGAAGTTTACTCCCCTTTTTTCCTTCTATATGCTCTTTCATTGGTATACCAGCAGATTCAAGTCCTTTACAAGTTGTTTCTAAATCTGGCCAATCTTCTACATTCTGATAATTTATAAAAGCGGTAAAATGATTAACCGAATTTCCGTGTAACAAAACCCAAGCAGCATATTGCGACACATCGTTTATTTTCAACACATCGTCTTTTTGCGGAATTCCCCATGGACGGCGAAAATATTGCACTAAATCGGCAACCAAAAGCTCTGCCGCTTCTGTTGGCAATTCGCCCTCCTCTTTCACTTTTTGAAGTAACTCAATACTATTATCTGACAAAATATATGGAGTCTCATTTACTGTTTTTTTGATGATTTTTTGTGCCCAATCTGGCAAAAGTTCAACTTCAAGCTGGCTAACAAAAATTTTTGGAAATTTTTCATCAGGATGCTCAAAATGAACTGCATTTAATTTCTTTTTAGAAAACTTATAATTTGTTACAGGTTTATATTCCAAGCAATTTAAAATATGTTTTATTGCTCTAATTCCTTCAGGTTGCTCTCCTGTGTGAGTATTAAAAGTACGCAATGCAAAGTGATCGTTTACTATATTTCCTCCTTTTTCTGTAACCAATTCAACATATTTATTTGCATACGAAACACGTTTAATGTATTGTTTCCATAACCTGTCTAAAAGTTGTTTGGTAATATCTTTTGCACTTCGTTTCATCTTATTTTACTTTACTTCTTTATACACCAATATTGTTTATTATGTTTCTTAAAAACAGATGTTTAAAAGTATTGTTTATTAGAAAAAATCTATTATGCAAAAAATTAAAATTATGGAAATCGTGACCGGCCGCACCAATAATAATTATTCTTTTTGATGTCATAATGAGTTATTTTTCCTGAAAGTTAAATATTCCGCAAAATAAAAAACAGGATAAATCTCAGAGATTGAGAAATTGCTCCTTGCTGAAAAATATTTGAACTTGTAATTCGTTTACTTTTCTACGAAGTTGTTTAACCTGATTAGTTCATAAATATTTATATTGCGAAGCAAAAACTTATGAACTAATCAGGTGATACGAGCTTCCGTAGGCTGACGCACACAGGGGGATGATTATTGGCGAGTTACATGTGATGCAAAAAAATAAACAATTATAATCGTATGAAATAAACATTGAATGAATTTTTTAGCACATTTATATTTATCGGGTGAAAATGAGAAGTTGATGGTTGGTAATTTTATTGGCGATTATGTGAAGGGGAATAAATATGAGAATTTTAAAGGAGATGTTAAAAAAGGGATTTTGCTTCATCGACAAATCGACTTTTTTACTGATAACCATTTAAAATTCAGAGAAGCTAAAAAATTATTAGTTCCTGAATTAGGTCTTTATTCAGGCATAGTAATCGATCTTATTTACGACCATCTATTAGCAAAAAACTGGAATAACTACTCGAACCTAACTTTACGTAAATATACGAAATGGGTGCACACTGTTTTATTATCTAACTTTTTCTATCTGCCAAAAAGAGTGCAAGGCTTCTTGCCTATATTAATTCAAAATCGCAGATTAGAATCGTATGCAACGGTTAAAGGAATTCAAAAATCGATGGAAATTATGAGTCGTTATACCTCGTTACCCGATAAATCAGAAAAAACCATAACAATTATGGCAGATAACTTGCCTTTTTTTGAAAGTAATTTTGCCAGTTTTATGGAAGATGTAATAAGTTTTGTTAAAAACAATGATTTTGATTAACGACGATTTCAAAAAAGTTGAGGAGTAGCTTTTTATAATTTAAGTTGTTTAAAGTTGGAGGGTATTTTCGAGAGTGACATATTAGTTTCAGTGGCAAAGCTTGTTTTTTATTTCGTAGCCCTAGCTATAGAAGAAAAAATAGCTGAAGCCCAATAGATTTAAGTTATTTATCGCAGATTTTAAATTTAACTTTAAACAACTTCATTAGCAAATCATCAATAAACAGTTAAATATTTTTCAGATTAAATTAGATTGAAAAACAAATTCGGGTTAACAAGTATGTTTTTGTAAATTTGTGTGATATATAGTAGGAACAATGAAAGTAATCGACATAATTAATAAGGCAAAAAGCACAGTTTTTTCGTTTGAACTTTTGCCTCCATTAAAAGGAAACGACACCGGTAGAATGTACCGCACAATTGAAAATCTAGTAGATTTCGACCCCAAATATATTAACATTACAACCCATCGTGACGAGCTCGAATTTAAAGAGATGCAAGATGGTTCTATTGTAAAACGTACCGTTCGTAAACGTCCGGGAACAGTCGCAATTGCAGCAGCGATTCAGCACAAGTATGGAATTCCCGTAATTCCTCATATTCTTTGTGGGGGCTTTTCTAAAAGCGAAACCGAGCATGTTTTAATTGATTTAAATTTTCTTGGTATCGAAAATGTATTGGCATTGCGTGGTGACGGAGTTAAAAATCAACATGTTTTTAAGCCCGACCCAAACGGACATTCTAACGCAAACGAATTAGTAACTCAAATTAAAGATCTTCAAAAAGGAAAATATTTAGAACCCGATCTGAAAAATAATACCCCACTAGATTTTTGCATCGGTATTGCCGGCTATCCCGAAAAACATTTTGAATCTCCAAATAAGGAACTCGACTTAACTTACCTAAAACAAAAGGTTGATGCAGGAGCAGATTATATTGTTACGCAAATGTTTTTCGATAATAAAGTGTATTACAATTTTGTTGAAAAATGTAGAGAGATTGGAATTACAGTTCCAATTATTCCTGGAATAAAACCCATTAATTTAAAAAATCAGCTCACAGTTCTACCCAAATTATTTAGTGTCGATTTGCCATTTGAATTGGCACACGAATTATCGAAATGTAAAAATAACGACGATGCGCGAAAAGTGGGAACCGAGTGGGCAATTCATCAATCGAAAGATTTGGTTGCTAATAATGCACCATCGTTACACATTTACACTTACGGTATTTCCGATAATGTTGGAGAAATTGTAAAGGCAGCTTTTTAGATTACGGAACTGTAGTAGATATAGCGACAAAAAAAGGTCTGGAAATATTTAATTTCCAGACCTTTTTTACTTTCTACTAGATACTATAACTCAATTACCCATTTTAACTTGTCTGTTAATTTTATCGTTTTTTGCCTGTTCATTCATTTTAAGAGAATAGAGCATTGCTTCCATTTGTCGGAGTAAATTTCGCTTATCCTTACTAGGTGCATAAACATAACCGAAAGCAACAACAACACGCTGGTTAGTAGCATCTAATTCGGCTAACGAAATATACGGACCGCCCATAAAATCATTTTCCACACGCCATAGTCCACGCATTTCTGACGTGTAATTTCCGTTATGTTCCAAAATATTAAAAGTTTGTTCAAATCTTTTTTCGGTTGACATATAACTATTTTCAATGGCCCCCGGAATATTTTCTTTTAGGACTTTATCGCGAATATTCAACAAATAATTAACAGTAAATGTGCTGTCAGAAACATACGGGAAGGTATAAAATACAATTCCTTGCGAAATTGCAGGTGTTTCGTACTTGTACCAAATAAAATTCTTTTTTTTGTCTGCAACAGCAAAGCCTGGAGGAACTTTCATGGTAACTCCAAAATCTTTATCCAACACATTAAAAACTCCTTTTTCGTAAAACTTTGTATAATTCATTGTTAACCGTTCTTTCTCGGCTGCAATAAAGTACGATATAATTTTATTGCTATTCTCTTTGAATATTTCTTCAAACTTAACTGCTGTTTTAGCCTTTATTTGCACAGTAGCTTGTGGATAAGCCCAAACATCATCGGTAAAAGTAATTCCTTCGTTTTCAACATTTGCAGAAATACTGGTTTGAATAATATTACGTGTACTTTTAAATATGCTTTTAAAAGCTGCGTGTGGCACATCAATAACATCGAAAATAGGTTCGTCTTGAGGCAAACCAATATGTGTCTGTGCAAGTGTTTCTCGTACTAATTTGCCAGTAGATCCGGCCCATGTATCTTTAGAAATTACTACGACCAGTTCGCCCGCTTTGCCTGAAATATTCTTATGTATTACATGGTTATCGTTAGAACACGATTGTAAAATTACAACTGCGATAAAAAGAAATAAAGGATAATAAATTGCTCTTTTCATTTTGTCAAATTTTTTGAATTCTATCATTTATAACAAAAACCTTACCAGTTTAACTTACTATCAAACAATGAGTACATAAAAATCCCGTTCCTGCAAAAGCAAAAACGGGATTTATAAATTGGACTAAAAGATGTTAGCTGTCAATTTTTTCTGATTCGGATTTACTCTCTTCTCCCTCATCATCTTTTGTCGCTTTCTTAAACTCCTTCATTCCTTTTCCAAGTCCTTTCATTAACTCCGGAATTTTACGCCCGCCAAAAAGTAAAAGAACAATTATTAATATGATAATTACCTCTTGTGGTCCTACAAATCCTGCTATTACAAATAAATTCATGTCAAAAAGATTATTATTGGTTCGTTACAAAAATATAATTTTTTAGCTAAAATGTTCCGTTTATCATTTTTATTATATCATTAGCATTTGCAAAAAGCACCAAAGCTAATAATAAAATCATTCCTGCAATTTGTGCGTACTCTAAAAATTTCTCGTTTGGCTTTCTTCCCGTAATCATTTCGCCCAACAGAAACATAACGTGTCCGCCGTCTAATGCCGGAATTGGTAACAAATTCATTATTGCAAGTATAATAGATATAAATGCTGTCATGTTCCAGAATGAATACCAGTCCCATGTTCCGGGAAAAATACTTCCGATGGTTGCAAATCCTCCCAACGATTCGTATGCTTTTGTCTCTTTTTTAAAGAATAACTTAAACTGTTTCAGGTAATCTCCGGTAGTTCTCACACCTCTGTTTATTCCTGCCGGAATAGATTCTAAAAAGCCGTATTTAATTGATTTAAACTCAAATACATCGGGATTATTAAATGCAGCATAAAAACCAATTTTCCCGTCATCGCCCACAGTAACCTTTTTATTAATTGTGTTACCATCTCTTTCTAACTCAATATTAATTTCTGAGTTTTTACTCGATGCAAGATAATTCGTAAACTCGTCGTAGAATTTAAACGATTTCCCATCAACCTTTTTCAAAACATCATCTTTCTGGAGACCTGCTTTTTCAGCTGGAGAGTCTTTTTGTAATTTCCCAATACTATGGTCGAATGGGAAACGTGGACTAATTACCGACTTGCTTTTTAACAGAAGTGCCAAATCTGTATCAGTTATTTCAACGTCAACTTTTGCTCCATTTCGGTTAACCTGAACAGTTTTAACATCATCTAAAACTATTGTTGGAATTATTTTATTAAAATTTTCAACAAATACATTGTCGAGTGTCAGGATTTTATCTCCATTCTCAAATCCAATTTTTCGACCAACTTCGTTAACCTCAATACCAAATTTTGCATTTTCGGTTGGAAGATAAGATTCGCCCCAAGCATATAAAATACCAATATAAATAATTAGTGCTGCTAAAAAATTCATCATTACACCACCCAGCATAATCAGTAATCGTTGCCAAGCTGGTTTTGCTCTAAATTCCCAAGGTTGAGGTGGAAGTTTCATCGCTTCTTTGTCCATCGATTCATCTATCATTCCCGAAATTTTCACATAACCACCAAGAGGCAGCCATCCAATTCCATATTCAGTTTCGCCTTTTTGGATTTTGAAAAGTGAAAACCAGGGATTAAAAAAGAGATAAAATTTTTCGACGCGGGTTTTAAAAAGACGGGCAAACATAAAATGCCCCATTTCGTGTAACACAACTAAAATCGAAAGACTTAATAGCAGTTGTGCCGTTTTTATCAATACTGTTTCCATTAATTTTTTTAATCTTCTATTAACAATTCCGTAACTCTTTTTGCTTCAGCATTCGTCTCTATTAAATCATTTAAACCGGGTTTCTCAATAAATGCAACCTTTTGCATCGCATTTTCAATTATATCTGACATCTGTAAAAACCCTATTTTTTTTCTTAGAAATGCATCCACAACCACCTCATTTGCAGCATTTAACACGCATGGCATATTGCCTCCAAAATCCAATGCTTCAAAAGAGAGTGCAAGGTTACGAAAAATTTTTGTATTTGGCGGTTCAAAATTTAGAGTTGGATAGTCTAAAAAGTTGAATCGTGGAAAATTATTCTTTAAACGATATGGAAATCCCATTGCATATTGAATTGGCAGTTTCATGTCAGGCAATCCCATTTGAGCTTTCATTGAGCCATCTTCGAACTGAACTAGAGAATGAATAATTGACTCGGGATGAACAATCACTTCAATTTTAGATGATGGCAAACCAAAAAGCCAGTGTGCTTCAATCATCTCAAATCCTTTGTTCATAAGTGTTGCCGAATCGATAGTAATTTTATTTCCCATCTCCCAATTTGGATGTGCCAATGCATTCTCAACGGTAACATTCCGAAGTTCATTTTCTGTCATTCCCCGAAACGGTCCACCAGAACAAGTCAAATATATTTTTTCGATAGGGTTCATAAATTCGCCAACTAAACATTGAAAAATTGCGGAATGTTCTGAATCAACCGGGAGAATTTCCACTTTTTTTTCATTAGCAGCTTTAGTGATAATCTCACCTGCAACAACCATTGTCTCTTTATTTGCCAGAGCGATATTTTTCCCGGCATTAACAGCATTGTACGTTGGAATTAATCCAGAATAACCAACCATCGCAGTTAAAACTAAATCTATAGAATCCATTTCTACTACCTGATTTATTGCATCGCTTCCTGCGTAAACTTTAATCTGTTCATTCTCCAACGCTTCAGAAACCAGCTTATACTTTTCTTGATTTGCTATAACAACTACATTGGGATGATACTTTTTTGCCTGACGAATTAGTAAATCAACATTATTATTTGCAGTCAAAACTTCAACTTCAAACTTGTCGGGGTTTTGCCCGATAACTTCTAACGACTGTGTTCCAATTGAACCGGTTGATCCAAGAATTGCTATTCGTTTCTTCATAAATTAAAAATCGATATACTGTTCTGGATTTAGGGCATTTCCATTATACCAAAGTTCGAAATGCAAATGTGGACCAGATGACAATTCGCCGGTGTTTCCAATAATCGCAATTGCCTCGCCAGCCTGTACTTTATCGCCTGTATTTTTTAATAGCTCGGCATTATGTTTATACACCGAAATTAAATCTGATTCGTGCTGAATATAAATTACGTAACCAGTTTCTAATGTCCATCCAGAGAAAATAATTGTACCCTGCAAAACTGCAGATATTCTTGCATTTACATTGCTTACCAAATCGACACCAAAATGGTCTGTCCCAGAATCAAACTGATTTGAAACAATTCCTTTTACCGGCACAAAAAAAAGCATCTGACTTAATTCTGATTTTCTGTAACTATTATCTTGAATAGAAAGACTTAACTGCTCGGCTAATAACTTATCTTGAAATACTGAGTCGTGATTATACTCTTTAATATTAACTTCCTCAGGCTCAATATCAATATTTGTATTCAGATTATCTTCTGGAACTTCGCCAGAAATTATTGCTTTTATTCCCCTAAAAAAATTATCTCTTTTAGCCAATTCAATCTCGAGAGAATCTACTTTTAAATCATTGTGAACCAACATTTGACGATATTCAGCTTTCGGATAGCCAGGGATATATTCTCGCAATCCGGTTGTGGCTATTAACAATATTACCAGAATAACAATTATTGCCGATAATAAACTTGTAACTGTAAACACCTTTAATCGCGAGAGTTTCATACTCCAAACCGATTGAAAAGTTGTGTCGTTATAAATTATTAACCGATACTTATCTTTTAGTTTATCAAATAATTTTTGTCTTCTTTTTTCTTTCACTCTGTTTTATTTGAGTCTACAAATTTAGAAAGAATTGAGAAACAATGTGTAGTTTCATATAATTATATACTCAAACCTACATTATTAATAATAAGAAAAATTTGGTATAACATTGAACAGTTGGTAAACGCAATTGTCTGAAAGATAAATAATTCAATAATATTATTTTTTTGATGTAATATATTTATTAAAATATAGACCAATCAAAAATTCAGGTTAATATTTAATACAATTGTAGGAGTTAAAATTAAGGAGTTACACAAAGTTCTTAAAAAGTTTAATATTAAAAGTCGTATGAAAAACTATATTTGCAAACTGTAAAATAAAAAAGTTTAAAAGAATATGAAAAAATTAAATTTACTTCTATTACTAACCGTATTTTTATACGGATCGGTATTGGCTGATGAAGGGATGTGGCTTCCTTCGCTAATTAATAAATTAAATATTGCAGACATGCAAAAAATGGGACTTGAATTGAGTGCTGAAGATATTTACAGCATCAATAATTCGAGTTTAAAAGATGCGATTGTAGCACTTGACCACGGTTCGTGTACTGCCGAATTAATTTCGAAAGATGGATTATTACTCACAAATCACCATTGTGGTTTTGGCAATATTCAAAAACATTCGAGTGTTGAACATGATTATTTAAGAGATGGTTTCTGGGCAATGTCTAAAGACGAAGAATTGTCGAATCCCGGGAAAACTGTTTCGTTTCTAGTAAGTGTTGAAGATGTTACTGAAAAAGTTCTTGTTGATGTTAACGGGGAGATGAGTGAAGAAGAAAGAGCTAAAGCTGTTAGAGAAATTACTAAAGAATTAGAGAAAGAGGCAAAGGGAGATACTCATTACGAAGTTTATGTTCGTAGTTTTTTCAATTCAAATCAATACTACCTTTTCGTTTTAGAGACATTTAAAGATATTCGTTTGGTAGGAGCACCACCACAAGCATTGGGCAAATTTGGTGGAGATACAGACAACTGGATGTGGCCACGTCACACCAACGATTTTTCAATGTTTCGTGTGTATTGTGGACCTGACGGGAAGCCTGCAAACTACTCAGAAGATAATATTCCTTATCAACCAAAACATTATCTACCAATATCTTTAAAAGGAGTTGAAGAGGGAGATTATGCGATGATTTTAGGATACCCTGGCGGAACAAACCGTTACAAAACTTCTTTTGGTGTTAAAAATACCATGGAAGTTACAAATACTGTACGCGAAAATGTGCGCGAAGAATTATTGAAAATTTGGGGGAAATATATGAGTACAAGTCAAAAAGCTCGTATTCAGTATGCATCAAAATATGCTCGCAGTTCAAACTATTATAAATACAGTATTGGACAGAACAACGGATTAAATAATTTAAATGTAATTGATAAGAAAAAAGCTATTGAAGAAGATTTCACCACTTGGGTTAATGCAGATAATGCGCGTAAAGAGAAATATGGAGAGGCTTTAAAGTATATTGAAGAGTCGTACAAAGACATTGAAGATGATAAAGCAAAAGCGTATATGACTGAGGCTCTTTTACGTGGTCCCGAAATTTTCATGTTTGCATTGCGTGCAAGATCATTAGTTACATTGCTAGAAGATCCGAAAGAGAATAAAGACAAAATTGAAAAAGCTACTGCAAACATCAAAAATAGTTTAGATGGATATTTTAAAGACTACGATGCAGCCACCGATCAAAAAGTTGCAGGTACTTTACTAAAAGTTTATGCCGATAATAACGCAGTCTCGTTCCATCCAGATTTTTATTCAACCGTAAATAAAAAGTATAAAGGTGATTTTGCGAAATATGCAGAAAAGTTATTTCAGAAATCGATATTCGATAACAAAGAAGAGCTAAGTGCATTTTTAGATGACCCTAAATTAAAAGAACTTAATAAAGATATGGCATTTGCTGCGGCATCAGATATTATAGCAAAATACCGAGAGATTAGCACATTAGTAGAAGATGGCCAGAAGGATTTAAAAACCGGGCAACGACTTTTTGTAGCCGGGTTAATGGAAATGGAAAGTGATAAAACTTTTTATCCTGATGCAAACTCTACAATGCGTTTAACTTATGGTAAAGTTTTAGATTATAATCCACGCGATGGCGTAACATATAACTATTTCACAACTACCGATGGTTATATTGAGAAAGAAGTTCCGGGCGACTCTGAATTTGATGTACCTGCAAGAATGAAAGAACTTTTAACTGCAAAAGAGTACGGACAATATGCTGATGCCGACGGATCGTTACACGCTTGTTTTATAACTAACAACGACATTACCGGAGGAAATTCGGGCAGCCCTGTTATTAACGGAAAAGGTGAGTTAATTGGAATTGCTTTTGATGGAAACTGGGAAGCAATGAGCGGAGATATTGCATTCGAACCCGACCTGCAGCGTTGTATTAATGTTGATATTCGTTTTGTACTTTGGGTAATCGACACATACGCCGGAGCCACTCATCTTATAGAAGAGATGGAGATAAGAAAATAAAAAACGCCTCTTAATTAAAGGTGTAAAAACATAAATACAAAACCTCGTCAAATTTGGCGGGGTTTTATGTTATAAAAAAATAGTACTGAGGAGTGAAACAAAAAAATAAATACTTGCTTTTCATTTTATTTACTCACTACTTTGTACTCTATACTTATTACTTCTAAAAATGGCACGACCAAAAATTACAATATATACAGATGGTGCAGCGCGCGGAAACCCCGGACCCGGTGGGTATGGGATTGTTATGCTATCGGGCGAACACCGGAAGGAACTTTCGCAGGGCTACAAACACACTACAAACAATCGGATGGAACTGTTAGCTGTAATTGTTGCACTGGAAACCTTGAAAATTGATAGTAGTGATGTAACAATCTATACCGACTCGAGATATGTTGCGGATTCAGTTACAAAAGGCTGGGTATTTAATTGGGTGAAAAAACGTTTTAAGGGGAAAAAAAATCCCGATTTGTGGTTACGTTTTCTAGATATTTATAAAAAACACATTGTAAGGTTTATTTGGGTAAAAGGGCACTCAAACAACCCTTTAAACGAACGTTGCGACGAACTTGCTGTGGATGCTTCTTTTGAACAGAACTTACCAGAAGACACTGGCTACAAACCAGAGTAAAATAATTTCAATTTTTTACTTAAAATAAATTATTTTATCAATTTCATGTGCTGAATAATTTGGAACGGCTCCCTCCTGCGAAGCTACAAATGCTCCTGTTGCGCATGCTCTCTCCAGTGTTTTTTCGGGCTGAATATGTTTTGAAAGGCTGGCAACCAAAACAGCAAGAAATGAGTCGCCTGCTCCAACTGTGTCAACGGCATTTACTTTAAATCCTGGATGTGCATAAAAACTATTGTTAATGAATAGAACAGCACCTTTTGCCCCACGAGTTACACAAACGGTATGGCAATTAAAATAGTCAGATAACCAATATACTAATTCCTCCTCGCTACCTTTTTTATTATTCCATCCGGCAATTTTAATTAGTTCATCATCATTTAATTTTACAAAGTCAGAAATATGAAGTAACTCTTCAACCCAATCCCGATTATCGTACGGAACACGCAAATTAATATCAACTAATTTTGTAGCATTAGATTCTTTCAAAATACGAAAAAGTGTATTTCGGGTAGTTTTATTTCGAGCTGCCAACGACCCGTAAATTATTAAATCTGAGTTCCTTGCTGAGTTTATAATTACAGAATTAATAATAATATTATCCCAGGCAACCGATTCACAAATTTCGTAAGTAGCATTCTTATTTTCATCTAAATGCACTAATACTTCGCTGGTTGGCAATTCTGTATCTTTTTGAATTGCAGCTGTTTTCAATCCTGAATTCTCAAGAAATCCGACCAGCTTATCCCCCATTTTATCTGTGCCAGTTTTGCTAATTAATATTGGATGCAAACCATTTTTAACTAAATGAATTGCAACATTTAGAGGTGCGCCCCCTGGTTTTGCTCCAGAAGGAAGCATATCCCAAAGAACCTCACCAAAACAGATAATATTTTTGTATTTCTCCATTTTTATTTTTGTCATATTCCAAAAATAGTGATTTGAAAATAACATTCAGATTTATTTGATTCTATTTGATTCTAAAAAAGAATAAAATATTATATTTGCATCGCAAAACAAAATGGTGGTTGTAGTTCAGTTGGTTAGAACGCCGGATTGTGGTTCCGGAGGTCGTGGGTTCAAATCCCATCATCCACCCAACCAAAAAAGCTCTGATTTATTCGGAGCTTTTTTTTATTTCTGCTTTTAAAAAATATGATTGAGCATAAAATTACAAACAATCAGCCCCAAAGAAATACGAAGCTTTTTTTTATTTTTACACAATGCAAATTACCGGAATAATTTTAGCTGGCGGCAAAAGCAAAAGAATGGGTGTCGATAAAGCACTTTTAAAAACAAATGGTAAAACTTTACTAGAGCAATCTATTGAATTAATTCAGCCATTTTGTAACACTATTTTAATTAGTTCAAATAATTCTAAGCATAAAATATTTGGTCATAAAATTATACATGATGAAATTTCTAATTGTGGTCCGATAGGCGGAATTTACTCCTGCTTAAAAAAGTCTGAAACAGACTGGAATTTTGTTTTAAGCGTAGATTCTGTTTTTGTTGAATCAGAATTTATAAAGTTTTTGATTACTGAAATTGATTCAATTAGTGCAATTGTGCCGATTCACTCAGAAGGGAAAGAGCCATTAATTGCATTGTATCATAAAAATAGTTTAATGGAATTTGAAAAGATGCTGAAGTTGGGCGATTTCAAAATGTATAACTTAATTAACTCAGTAAATACAAAATGGATTGATTCTAAGAAATGGATTGAAAAGTATCCTCAACTATTTCATAACTTAAATCGGCCTGAAGATTTATAACAAATATAGATTCAAACTTCAATAAATCACCTATTAACTTTCACTTTCCAGTAAAAAAAATATTCAAAAATTTCCATAAAAAAGCTTCTCGTAAGAAGACGAAAAGTTTGACAAAAAAACTAATAAGACAAAAAGAAAAACAATGAC
Organism: Bacteroidota bacterium; assembly: GCA_030632865.1. GTDB lineage: Bacteria > Bacteroidota > Bacteroidia > Bacteroidales > Prolixibacteraceae > Draconibacterium. Next base: position 12,569 of record DAOVTY010000002.1, on the reverse strand, counting down.
TGAACGGAATATTTTATTGTGCGGATTTTGTAATTTCGTTGATCTTTTTATCAAATTCTAATACTAATACGCTACTGGAGAAAAAGGAATGCTAAAAGATGTTATTGAAACCATGATACAATCATGTGGCAGCGTTGAAAATGGACGGCTATGGATTATGTTTGCTGACGGCAGTAACATCAAATAACTCACTTTTAAATCTCATTTTAACTTTTAACCTTTACGGGGCATTCTAATTCATAATTGGTATCAGAATAATATTTCAGCAGTCAACAGTTAAAATTAGAAAAGGACTGGTCTCTATAAATGAGTTTATAAAGACCGGTTCTGTTTTTCTGTGGAAGCCATTACAAAAAAAACCGTTTTCTAAACAGAAAACGGTTTTTCATATATTTTGAAGAATTATTTACTAATAGAATTTAGATCTTTTGTCAACAATCTCTACCGAACTACGATGTGCTTCAAAAGATTGCGATGTTGCACGCGAATACATAACTTGTGCCAAACGAATTTGTTCATTTGCAATATCTTCCTCCACATCTTGGTTAATCGATGTAATTTTAACAACATATACACCGTTGTTTCCTTTTACCGGACTTGAAATTTGATCAACATTAAGGGAAATAATAGTTCCGATAACGGCAGGCTCTAACCCTAATCCAGGAATTGAGAATGTATTAAAGTCGATATTTGCAGCATTTTTTACTGTCGATTCTAATTCAGCAGCAATCACTGATAAATCGGTCTTTCCGGCTAATGCAATATTTACTTTCTCATTTATATATTCAGCTTTCTTCTCTTTAATAACACTTAATTCAACTCTTGCTTTTACATCTTCGAAAACAGCAACATCATCTTCAGTAACTTCAGTAAGAATTGCAACTACAAAGTTGTCTCCCAATTCGAAAATTGGTGATTCCTGAGAGCTAATTATTACATCGCCTTCATCTGCAGTATAAGCTGCTCTAATTAAATTTCTTGCATTTTCTAATCCAACAATCTGACGGTCGTTTTCGCGAACTGAAATAACTCGCTTACTTAATTTTTGTTCTGTTACTGCGGCTAAAAAGTCTTCGCTTGTAGAATTCTGACCTGCAAATTCGCTTGCTTGCGCATAAGTGTCTTGAATTGTGCGTGTACTTGCTTCTACATTACGAATTAAATACGCAATTTGAACTTGTTTAGATGTAACACCAAGTTTTGTAGTTTGAATAATGTGAATCCCAAATTGAGATGCAGCAATTGTAACTTCGTTTTTTGCATTATTAAAAGCAGCATCTTCAAAAGGTTTTACCATCCGGCCACGACTAAACCAACCTAAGTCTCCACCATTTATTGCAGAACCTTGATCGGTTGAATACGTTGTTGCAAGAGTTGCAAAGTTACTACCATTATCAATGGCAGTTTTCAAACTATCAGCTAAAGCTTGCATCGGAGCTAACTCTTCTTGAGTATTTACTTTTAAAAGAATATGTCTGGCTTCAACTGAATCTGGCATCATTTTAATCGCATGAACTTTAGCTAATGTGTATGTGTCATTTTCAAAATAAGGATCAAAAACAGAATTTACTTCCGCATTTTCATCGAAAACCCAGTTGCCAATATTTTCGGGTAAAACGTCTTTTTTACTCCATGTTTCAACATAACTTGCGTCGGAATTCGAATTTACAAACTGAATATTATCAGTTGCAGTCCCATAATCAGCTTTAATATCTTTTATCCAGTTTTCGGCTTCTTCAAAATCGCTTGCCGATGGTTTTATTTGGTAAGTAATGTATTCAATCTTGCGTAATTTTTCTTGCTCGTAATCATTCTCGTGCGAATTGAAATAGTCTTTCAAATCGCTTTCTGTTACAGTTACTAAACTATCAGAAATAGAATTGTAGTTTAAGGCAATATAATCGAAGTTTACTTTTTTGCTTTGAGCTTCTACGCTGCCTTGAGCTGCTTCGCCTGTAACGTACAAACCTTTTCCAACCATGCTTGAATATTTAGTTTGCTCTCGTTCTTCAATAATTTGTTTTTCAATATGCAACCAAGAATTGCGATCTTCTGGAGATACTCCTGTTTCCAAGTTTTTTAGAAATCTAATAATCGAACCACGATCTACCTGACCCGTGTTTGTGTTACGAAAAAGTTGTTGAATAATAGGATGCAAATTTGCTCCTTGAATCATATCAAAAAGTTCGTCAGAACTAACTTCTATTCCTAGTTCGCTATACACATCGCCCATTACAATTTTACGAATATACCCTTGCCATGCTTGCTCTCTTACTTGTACCCAGCTATTTTCGTCGAGTTGTGATTGTTGAGTATTTCGTTTGTAAATTTCTCCCAACTCTTCAAGTTTTCTCTGAAATTCAGGATATTGGATTGACTCTCCATCTATTTCACCAATTTCCATTTGATTTTTCTGAAACATTGAGCTTCCGGATTGTAACATATCGCCAAGTACAAATGCTGCTAATGAAATACCAATTACAATTGCTACTAACAATCCTGCTTTTGTTCTAATTTTTTCTAATGTTGCCATTTATTTATCGTTCTTTTATTGCAATTTTCACTTAAAAATTTGGAGCTACGAAGGTAACAATTTTAACTATTCTACGTGCTAAATTGTATTTTTTTTAACACCCCTGTATCAATTGTCTTAACCTATTGAAAATAAGAAAATTATTAGTGTTTTATATAATGCGAATTATGCCTCGGAAAGAGTGAGTTTTACCAATTCAATTTTTGTATTAGTTGCTTTTAGTATTTTGAAATGTAATTTCCCAACTTTAATTAATGAATTGATTTTTGGAATGCTTTCGTGATAAAATAATATTAACCCTGCGAGTGTCTCAAATTCTTCTGTTTCGGGTAGCGATAATAAGAACTTTTCATTTAGCAGATCAATTTCAGATCGTCCAGATAAAATATACTCTGTATCACTAATTTTCTTTTCAATAATTTCGCGTGTATCGTGCTCGTCTTCAATTTCGCCAAAAATCTCTTCCAGAATATCTTCGCTTGTTACCATTCCTGCGGTTCCCCCAAACTCGTCAACTACAATTGCAATGCTACGGTGTTCTTTTATAAAAGTACTTAGTAACTTATTTGCCGGCATTGTTTCGGGCACAATCAGAACATTGGTTAAATATGGTTTAATGGTTTCAGGATTTTGAAATATTACCGACGAATGTACGTACCCAATAATATTATCAATATTCCCATCGTAGAAAAGAATTCGTGAATATCCGGTTTCTATAAACCTTTGTAGAAGGTCGTTAATAGAAGATTTAATGTCTAACATTTCTACTTCGGTTCGGGGAACCATAATTTCTCTTAATTTAACTTTCGAGAAATCGAGGGCGTTTTTAAATAGTTTTATTTCGGTTTCTATATTTGCTTTTTTCTCCAATCCCATGTCTGGTTCGTTTACAAATTCATCTAAATCTATTCTACTAAAAACGGGGTTTTTATTGTTTTTTTTAGTCTCATTTTTTAAAACTCCTTTTAGTAATAAATTGGTAATTGCAATGGCAAATTTTGTAATTGGGTAAAACAAAATATAAAAAAATGCCAACGGAAACGAAAGAATTTTTAAAAGTGTATTAGGGAAAATACGAAATAATGTTTTTGGTAGAAACTCGGCAAAAATTAAAATAATTATTGTTGAAACTATTGTTTGTAAAAGTAGAATTACTGATTCGGACTGAAAAAACATATGAAAGACTGGCTCGAGTAAACTGGCAAAAGCAATTCCGTAAATTACAAGTGCAATGTTATTTCCAACCAACATTGTGGCTATATAATTTCCGGCATCGTTAGTTACAAGTTTTAATATTTTCGAGTTAAATGGGTCAGATTGTTTATCTAATTCTAATCTTAATTTATTTGCCGAAACAAAAGCTATCTCCATTCCCGAAAAGAAAGCAGAAAGAATTATGGTTATTAGAATGATAATTAACAAGTTCATGCCGGGTTATTACCTTTTTAATTTAAGTGGCCGATCGAAAGATTTTGTATTGTTAGCTGGAGTAATTGGGTTGGTTTCTTTTGGTATTTCGGTAGCTTGTTTTGGGTTTTTATCAACAGAAACATAAATGTCTCCTTTCAGATCTTTAATCCGATAATTTTTAAAAGATGCATCTGAAGTAAATCCAATGCCTGTAATTACTTGGTCGGTTCTGACAAATTTTACAAACTCATCGGTATAAATTTTTTCTTCTTTTTTCTCCCAAATTAAATGCTCAGTAAAAAGTGTGTCGCCTTGCTCGTTAGTGGCTACTACGTTGTTTTTTGCTTCCCACTTTTCCTCTTTTATAAATTGCTTGGCATAGTCGGATGTTAGGCTCGAAACAATTTTACCGTTTGCATCAAATTGTGTTATTTCCACTCCTTCAGGAAATTCGAGGTACGCTTTTCCTTCGTTTTCGAACCGTAGTAGTTTTGGTGTTTTTAAGTTATATCTTATTTGTCCTGAGTCAGAAAAAAGTGTTTCAAAATTTTGTGCTTCAATAAGAGGGAGATTTTCAGTGGAGCTAAATGCTTTTATTATTTCTATGTCGTTTTCGCAAGCATAGAAAAGTATTGCAGCCCCTATAACAAGAGCTGCAATACCAATTTTTTTTATGTGTTTGTAGATTTTAAAATCTAATAGTTGTTGTTTCATTTATCCAACCTCCAACTTTGTAGCTATTACCTTCTTTTAAGTCATTCATAAAAGCTTCTTCTTTATTAGGAAAGTACTTTTTATAAGTTGTTGCTTTTTTAGATGCATCTACTACACAATCTTCTCCACGTCGAGCTTTAGTAAAATAATCTACTGCCAACCAAAAAATAGCAGATTTTTCTAAATTGGAACCACTAAAACCGCTACTTGCTGCAACATAAATATCTCCAACTAACATGTTTGCTTCACAATTATTTGGGTTAATTGCCAGAGCTTTTTTTGCGTAAGTTCGTGCAACAGCAAGATCATGCTCTTTTGCAAAAATGAATAAACCATATTCATAATAGTAACCTGCAAGTAACTCTTGATCTGTTTCTTGATCTAAAGCTTGATTGTAATAAACTTTAGCCTTTTCCATGTCCTCAAGCTTAAGGTATCTGTGAGCCATGTTAAATGCCGCTTCTGCCGAGGGCTCAAGTTCATAAAGTTTCTCTGTGGCTTTTTCGTATAGTTTACTATCGTCGCAATTTGCTCTGCGCAATCTGCGTAGCATATTTTTAATAAATTCTATGTCCGAATTGTTTTCCTCGTATTTTGGAGTAATTATGCTAATTAATGCTTCGCAGTCTGCTGCTCCCGATTTGCCAAAAATATCTTCTATATATACTTGAACTTCTTTTGCTTTTTTTAGGTTTACCGGATCGGTCTCATTTTCAATGTTAACATTTACAATTGAATTGCACTTTTCGTAATTAAAAACAACCGTCTCTTTAGGAAGTATTTCTAATTTAAACAGTGCTTTTGTAGTTTGCATTAATAGAACCAATACTGCCAGTTCTGTATCGTTTCCTTGCTCGTCAACCGATTGATTAACCCATTCATATCCATTTTGTAAAGCTTGTATTTGCGCATCGCCTTCCAAGCTACCTTCCAATAATTTATATTTTAACCATGTAGATCCTTTGCGCCCTAAAACATATCCTTGATTACCAAAGTGTTTAATTCTTTTGTCGTAGAGTTTCATGTACTCTTCAAGAATTTTTTCTTTTTCCTCTTCTGTTTTTGCATTTGCAAGTTGATTCTCAAAAATTCTTGCACCATGAATATAAAGGTTAGATGAAGACTTTGGATATTTATTATATAATTCTCTCCAATGTGGTGTAGCTGATACGAAATCTTTTTGCTTTATAAATTCATTGTATAACGAAAGCCCATTCATGTACTCTTTATTCTGCTCTCCTAACAATTGTTTCATAGACTGAAGATTAACCTCACTGCCTCCCGTTTCAACTTTTTCTGCTGGAATATCTCCCGTAAAAGCAAAATCAAAATTATCACCTTGTTTTTCACCAATATCTAACTTTTTACTTTCATCAATAAAAGTAAATTTAATCCATTTAGTTTTTGCGTCGGCTTCAATTTCGTATAAACCATCAAAACTGGTCATCATCGATCCTCCTTTATGTGCTTCAACAGTTATTCCTGCAGCCAATTTCCCATCCATATAAACAGTTCCTTTAATTACTCTTTGAGCTAAAGAAACTGTTGCTACCATAAATATTAAAGCAAATAATAATGTAATGCGCGAAATAGCTTTCATAATATATTTTTGTTTTTTGTTTTATTCAATTTTCCTCTTAATAAACCACAAGTCGTATAAATTAACACTCAAGTTGAATCGGCCATAATTTTCAAGAACCAAACCATCTTCGGTAGTTCCTCTTCTACCAAACTCGGCGGCAAGATTCACAGTTGAGTTGCTTCGGTAAATTGGTAGTCCTACACCAAAACTTATGCCAAAGTCATTTATTTGTTGATCTCCAAACATCAAATATGTTTGTTCGTATTTAAATCCTACTCTGTAAGCAATTTTACTAGTATAGCTACGAATTGAAAATTTATTTGGTATCCATTCACCACCAACGGCAAATTTATTTAAATCTGTTAAAAAATCACTTTGTGAACCAAAAAAAGTTGCATTTGACCATGACTGGTGGAAATAATCAACATTAATTTCTAGTACATCTTTTTTTACAAACGAAATTCCACCTCCCAAAGTAAGTGGCATTACAATCGGACTCTTTTCTTCTTGAGCGAAAAATAAAGTATCTTGGTCTAAAGCATTTCCCGAACTTAGATTCTTTTGAGTAATATTGGAAAAGTACGTTGTGTACTCCGGCGAATTTTCGAAAATTGCTGCAAATACTATATGGTTATCATTTTTTAAAGGTAATGTTACCTGTACTCCAAAATCGAATGCAAAATCTGTTAATCGAAAATCTCCATATTGTTGAATGCCATAAAAATCTGATGCTTCGAGAAAATACACTTCTGCGTTATGATTTAACTTACCAAACATATAATTTAAATTGGCACCAATAGATACATTCTCTATTGGCTCAACTGCAACTCCAAAAAATGCATTCGACACTGTTCCGACTCCGTAGTATTTTGTTAAAACAGCACCAACATTATCTATATCGTCAACTACATTAACGGTATAACCCATGTCGGAAAAAGGAATTAATCCTAAACTCGCAGCAATCCAGTTGTTAAGCTGAAATTTCATTGCAAAATACTGAAAGTTTACATTGTTGGCATTTGCACTACCTAAATCGTTTTTAAAATTTGAGTAAGTTCCATCAATTCCAAATTCGAACATAAATGTTAAAGAATCTATTGCAGAATAAGATGCAGGATTTGAAATATTTATTTGCTGGTTGTATCTACTTGCTAAAGATGCTCCTCCCATTGCAGCAGATCTTCCGAATCCGTATGATTGAAGATCTCCCATCCCAAATCGCGAATATGGCGAAGATGTATTATTATTAAATGATTGTGCGAACAATAATGTTGGAAACACTATTAATCCGACTAAAATAATTACTCTGCTAAATCTCCCCATTGTATTGTAATATGCGGTTTAAACCCATGGCTATTAAATTAAAGTGTACAAAGAAAGAATTTTTTAATTTCTTTTCAAAGAATTCTGCATTTCCTCCAGTAATAATAACTTTTAAATTATCGTAAAATTCGTTAAATATGTCAATGGTTTTATCTACTTCGAAAACAACTCCATTTTGAACTCCTGCCCGAATCGCGTTTTCAGTTGAAGTTCCGTAAAGCTTGTTGTATTTTTTTTGACTAACAAGTGGCAATTTATCTGTGAATTGATGTAATGCATTGAATCGCATGTCAATTCCGGGAGAAATATTCCCTCCCAAATATTGTTTTTCATCGTTTAAAATATCGTATGTAATTGCTGTTCCGGCGTCAATTATTAAAACATTATTTTCAGGATATAAATCGAAAGCACCAACAACAGCAGCAATTCTGTCTTTTCCTAAAGTGTCTTTTGTTTCGTAACAGTTTTCTATTGGTAGCGGTGTTTTTGCATCCACTTCAATAAACTGTTCGAAATTTTTTTGAAGTGTTTTCTTCAATTCCTGAGAATAGTCTTTTGTAGCCGAAAGAATAACTTTATTTAGCTCCGGATGTTCATTTTTTAGCAATAAAACATCTTCGGGTTTAAACTCATCAACCGGCACAGTTATTAAAACTTCTCCACGATTAAAAACCGAAAATTTTGTTCTGGTGTTTCCAATATCAATAATCAGGTTCATTTAATCAATAATTCGTTGGCTTATGTCGAGTGCTTTAACTGAGTGAGTTAACGCACCAATAGAAATATAATCGACTCCGGTTGATGCCACTTTATGAATTCGTTTGATTGTCATATTTCCGGAAGCTTCAACTTTTGCTCTGCGGTCTATCAACTTTACACACTCTTTCATTAATTTCGAACTCATATTATCTAACATTATAATATCTACATCGGCATCCAGCGCCTCTTGCACTTGTTCTATTGTTGTGGTTTCTACTTCAATTTTAATACTTTTCGGAATTTTTTTTCTGATTGATTCAACCGCTGGTTTTATTCCACCGGCAATTAGAATGTGGTTGTCTTTTATCATTACCATATCGTATAATCCGAAACGGTGATTCGATGCTCCACCCATTCGCACTGCATATTTATCTAAATGTCTGTAACCCGGCAAGGTTTTTCGGGTATCCAGAATTTCGACATTATAATCTTTAATTTCTTCCATACATATACTGGCATAAGTTGCAATGCCCGACAATCGTTGTAAAAAATTAAGTGCTTTACGTTCTCCGGTAAGCAGAGCCCTGTAATTTGCGGTAAATTCTACCAAAATATCTCCTGGCTCAACTTTACTTCCATCAGGCAATTTAACATCCCACTTTAAGTTTTTATCGAATTTTCTGAAAACCATTTCTGTTACCGGCAAACCTGCAACTACACCACTCTCTTTCGCCACAAGAGTTGCAGTTCTAATTTCCCCGAAAGGAATTAAATTATTCGTTGTAATATCACCGTCGCCAATATCTTCGGCATAAGCGAGGTCGAATAAAACTTCCGCCGATTTTAAAACTTTGTTGTCCATCTCTATTTTCTTATGGGTTCAAATTGAATATTTTGTCCTTTTTGCTGAACTGAATGTAATTTATATTTAACATCTTCATCTCTGAAATCTTCTCGTATTTGGCTGCCTCTACTCTCTTCACGTTCGAGAGCGGCACGCGCTATTAATAAACAAACGCCCGCATTATTTTTTATTTTGCATATATTATACTCGTCTGTACAATCATTAAATTCGTCTTGTATTTTTTGAATTTCGTTAATTGCAAAAACTAACCCCTTTTTACTACGAACAATTCCTACGTAGTTATTCATTAATTTGGCAATCTTATTTTTACGATCCAAAAAGATCATTTCATTCTCGGTATCAAGCCTGTACTTTATATTATCGAATTTAATATCTGTTTTTGGCGGAATATTCCCGGCGGCAATACCTGTTCTTTTCCCAAATACTAAACATTCTAGTAACGAATTGCTGGCAATTCTATTAGCTCCCATTACTCCGGTTGAAGCAACTTCGCCTGCAGCAAAAAGGTTTTCTACACTAGTTTGTCCATGCAAGTTGGTTTTTATTCCGCCAATTGTATAATGGGCTGCAGGAGCAACCGGAATATTATCTTTAGATAAATCGAGGCCAAACTCTTTTAGTTTTCTGTAGATATGAGAAAAACGTTGTTTTATCTTTTCGCCATCTAAATGTTTAAGGTTGAGAAAAACATGGTCGGCATTTGAGTTTTGAATCTCTTTAAATATTGCAAACGAAACCACATCTCGCGGAGCAAGTTCTGCAAGCTCGTGCAAAGACGTCATAAACCTCTCACCTTTTTCGTTTATTAAATATGCTCCCTCTCCACGAACTGCTTCCGAAATTAAAAATGCATCTTTATTTGGTATATGTAAAGCTGTTGGATGAAATTGAATAAACTCCATGTCTGACAGTTGTGCTCCTGCTTTAAACCCCAAAGAGTAACCATCTCCAGTTGCGGTGTGTGGATTTGTTGTTCGGGTATAAATACGAGCTAACCCACCCGTTGCAATAACTACTGCATTAGCTTTAAATATAATATTTTTTTGCGTTTTAAATTCTAAAGCTTTTATACCGCTGCACTTATTATTGCTAATAAACAGGTCAACAACTGTTGTATTTTCGTACGCAAAAATATTATCTTTTTGTTGAATTCTTTCTAGCATAAACCGTGTTATTACTTTTCCGGTTGCATCTCCTTCAGCATGTAAAATTCTACGTTTGCTATGTCCGCCTTCAAGTCCGAGAATAATTTTGCCATCAATTTTATCGAATGGCATATCCATATCTATAAGATCGGTAACACATTTTTTTCCCTCATTAACTAACACTTGCATGGCATCTGTATCGCACAATCCACGCCCGGCAGTCATCGAGTCGTCCATGTGCAATTTTATCGAATCATCATCGCCAATTGCTGCTGCAATTCCTCCTTGAGCATTATACGAATTACTAATATCTAACCCAGATTTAGTAATAATTGCAACTTTGCCAAACTGCGCGGCATACAAAGCAGATGTTAACCCTGCTAGTCCACTGCCTATTACAACCGTATCAAATTCAAATACTTGCATATTAATAACCTTCATAATTCGAGCGGACAAAGTTAATATTTCTTTTAATCTATGGTTGAAAAAAATTGCAAATATTATGTCTATGACTTAAAGACATAATTATAATTAGTACACAGCAGGTAAAATAATAAGATCAATAATTTTAAATATTGAGTTAAACTCTTTCTATATTAAAACCTTATATTTGCGCCTGCTATAAAAAATCAGTCATGCAAAAAACTAATTTAATCAATAATACTTTAGGTTGGGTAGTATTTCTTATCTCAGCCACTACTTTTTTCTTAACACTAGAGCCCACAGTTAGTTGGTGGGATTGTGGCGAGTTTATCACCAGTGCATTTAAGTTCGAAGTTGGCCATCCTCCGGGTGCTCCCTTTCATATGATTTTGGGACGGGTATTTACGCTTTTTGCCCCCGATGTTTCAAAGGCAGCTTTTATGGTAAATTCTTTATCGGCAATTGCAAGTGCAGCTACTGTTATGCTTTTGTATTGGAGCATTGTACATTTGGCGACTAAACTTTTTTCTTCTGAAAAATTAACAAATGGCGAACAAGTTGCAGTTTGGGGGAGTGGTTTAGTTGGCGCTTTAGCATTTACTTTTACCGATTCGTTTTGGTTTTCGGCAGTTGAAGGAGAAGTTTACGCACTATCGTCGTTTTTTACAGCTGCAGTTTTTTGGGCTATTTTGAAATGGGAAAATATCGCCAGTCAAAAATATGCAAATCGTTGGATTGTACTTATTGGATATTTGGTTGGTTTGTCAACCGGTGTACACCTTTTAAACTTATTGGCAATTCCTGCAATCGGATTGGTTTATTATTTCAGAAAATATGATTTTTCGTGGAAAGGTGCTGTTGTTGCTTTTGCAGTTTCTATATTGATTTTGGCTGGCATTCAATATGTTATTATACCCGGAATTGCTAGCTCTGCATTTATTTTCGACAAGGCTTTTGTAAATGGTTTTGGATTACCATTTAATTCTGGCATACTTTTTATGATTGTTTTAATAATTGCCGCATTTGTTTGGGCAATTAAATATACTCTAAAAAAGAATCTTGCAATATGGAATCTTGCGGTAACAGTTGTAATGGCTGTTTTAATAGGATATTCATCTTATACATTAATAATAGTTCGCGCAGCAGCAAATCCTCCAATGAATCAAAATCATCCGGATAATGCTTTTGCGTTATTACGTTATTTGAATCGCGAACAATATGGCGATCGTCCTTTGGTACACGGACCTTATTATACAGCACCGGCAATTGCAAGTATAAACGAAAAAGATCAATATAATAAAGTTGATGGAAAATATAAAGTTACCGGATCTTTGTCGGGAGGAACAAAATTCGACCCAAAATTAGAAACATTTTTTCCGAGAATGTACAGTAGAAATGCCAACCATATTAGAGCATATAAAGAGTGGGGAAAAATTAAGGGCAACCCCGTTAGGGTAAATGATAGGGGAACTATGAAAACTGTTATAAAACCCACGTTTGGCGAAAATCTCAGATTTTTCTTTACTTACCAGGTAGGGCATATGTACATGCGTTATTTTATGTGGAATTTTGTGGGGAGACAAAATGATATTCAAGGACACGGAGGTTTTGCAAACGGAAATTGGATAAGCGGAATTAAATTTTTAGATGATGCAAAAATTGGATCTACTGACCAAATGCCAGATTTTATGAAGAATGATCCTTCGCGAAATAATTACTATTTCCTTCCTCTTTTATTTGGGTTAGTTGGAATGTTTTATCAATATAATCGTGGAAAAAAGGGGAAAGAGGGATTTGCAGTTACAATGATGCTTTTCTTATTTACCGGACTTGCAATTGTTGTTTATCTAAATCAATATCCGTTTCAGCCTCGCG
>DAOVTY010000257.1 GCA_030632865.1 Bacteroidota bacterium | reverse complement strand
AACTTATCAGGAGATGTTTGAAAATGAAGCTAAACTTCCGGAGGGTGTGCGAATGGATTTTGTTTCGATAGTTACACCTAATTTTGTGCATTTTGCTCCGGCAATGATGGCTTTGGAAAATAATTTTCATGTTGTTCTTGATAAACCAATAACTTTTACTTTGGATGAGGCTTTAAAATTGAAAGATAAAATTGACGAAACAGGTTTAACATTTGCACTAACTCACACTTACTCGGGTTATCCGGCTGTAAAACACGCCAAACAGATGGTTGCAGATGGAGAGTTTGGTAAAATTAGAAAAATATATGTCGAGTATATGCAGGGTTGGCTTTCAACTAAATTAGAAGATACTGGCAACCCGCAAGCATCGTGGCGAACGGATCCAAAACGATCCGGAAAAGCTGGTTCTATGGGAGATATTGGAACACATGCGCATCATCTTGCCGAATATATTACAGGATTAAAAGTTACCGAACTTTGTGCAGAGTTGAATGTATTTGTACCCAACCGTTTATTAGATGATGATGGTGCTGCTCTGCTTCGTTTTGAAAATGGAGCAAAGGGAGTTTTAATGGCAACACAAATTGCTGCAGGCGAAGAGAATGCAATTAAAATTAGAATTTATGGCGACAAAGGTGGAATGGAATGGGCACAAATGGAGCCTAACTCTTTAATTGTGAAATGGGCCGATAAACCGATGCAAATTTTGCGCGTTGGTACAAGTATGGATAGCAATGTTGCAACACATAATACACGAACTCCGGGAGGTCACCCAGAGGGTTATCTTGAAGCTTTTGCAAATATCTACCGCAACTTTTCGTTAACTGTTCGTGCTAAAATGAATAATGAAACTCCAACTACCGAAATGTTAGATTTTCCAGGCGTTGAAGATGGAATTAGAGGAATGCAGTTTATCGATACGGTTGTAAAAGCTGGTTATAGCAATGAAATGAAATGGGTGAAATTTGGGGAGTAATAAAGAACAGAATTTCTATAAATTGAAATGAAACGAATATTATTAACTTTTACATTAGGACTACTATATTTTTCTTCTTTAGGGCAAGCACGAGAGATTTACTTAGATGATGATTTAAACACTATTTCTAAATCCAAATTTGATTTTCGAAATGAGCAATATCATCATTACAATTTACGATTAGATTTAGATACTTTAATTGTTAATATAAAAGTTCAAAGAATTAAAAAGGGTAAAATTTCTAAAATGAAACTTGATTCCATCAGAAATGAATTGTTTGGTTCAACAAATAAAAAAATTGAAAGAGATAATATTTTAGTAATTAATTATTACCCCGGTTTAGATAAGTGTAACTCAAGTGGAGACATATCTTATGTAAAAGAAAAATATAAACGCTATTTAAAAGAATTGGGAAAAATTGAAAATATTGAACAATTTTTCATTTATAAATCCTCAGATGGTACAAAAAGGTATGGGAAAAAATTAAAATGGTTTCCTGACAAATCAAATATTATAGAAAAAACTTTTTTCCCAATTCACTATCCTTGTGGAAGCTTTGTTATTATCGATTTGGATGGAAGTTTTTATTTAATGAAAGGAGAACATAATATATATGATATAATTTTTTTATTAAAAGATAAAAAAACAACTTTTGCGAATAATCTAATGTAGATTAATAGCGTGTTAGGTGATGTGCCAAAAAAGATTCTTGTCCAATTATCAATTCTATCAAACGGACAACCATACGCAAATTTGCAACAAAACTTTCACCAATCGTTAGGTGAAAATTATTCTACTGTATTTGTGGTGAGACTAAAATCGAGTCGGTTAAATTTATATTCTCAACCAACAAATTTTGTTTCGAAATTTCAATAGCTCGCAAAAGTGTTTTATCAATATTTTTGATAATTGGATAGAAACCTTCTTCGCCAATAATATTGCGCGCAATGTATGCTTTAAGCTGAGTATTAATAATTGTGCCCGATACTTTTAACCCTTTTCCATCTTTTGCAACTCCTTTGTCCGAAGCATATTTTATAAAGTCGGTTAAAGCATCTTTTTTATCCAGATAACTATAAAATTCATCTGCATTTGTTAAAGTTGATAATTCATCGCGATGCTCGTCGGCATACAAATATGCAAACGAATAAATTAGTCCTTTTCTATATATTTTTGTAAAATATTCAGAATTTCCGGTGGTATCAACCGGCACAAAAAAGTCTGGCATAATTCCACCTCCGCCATAAACAATTCGTCCTCCTTTTGTTTCGTATTTCAACGAATCAATAAAATGAATACTATCGGCAACTAGTTGTTCCATATTTTGAAAACGATGGTAAATATCTTCGTAATATTCTTCGTTCCCATCTTCGTACGAACTTTGTATACACCTTCCGCTTGGAGTATAAAAACGAGCCACAGTTAACCTTAGTGCAGAGCCATCCATCATTGGAATTTGTTCTTGCACCAAACCTTTTCCAAACGAGCGTCGTCCAATTACAATTCCCCGGTCATTATCTTGCATGGCCCCTGCAAAAATCTCACTTGCCGATGCCGAAAACTCATCAATAAGAACAAATACTTTCATATTTTTCCAACTGTTTTTTCCCGAAGCATCATAAGTTTTTCTGGGTTGATTTATTCCCTCGGTGTATAAAATAGGTTCGCCTTTTTCAAGAAACTCATCTACCATTTGTAAAACTGCAACCAAAGAACCACCTGTGTTTTGACGTAAATCTATTATCACTTTTTTTGCACCGGAATCATCTAACATCGCCATTCTGTCCATAAATTCATTATAGGTTTTATTGGCAAATCGACTTATTTTTACAAACCCAGTTTCTTCATCAATCATATAAGAAACGTCAACACTATAAATTGGAATTTCGCCACGTGTTATCTCAAATTCAAGCTCATCCGCAAAATCTTTTCTTACAATTCCGACTATAACTTTTGTGTTTTTTCTACCTTTTAATAAGCTAAGTACGGTGGTGTTTTTTACATCTACACCAGCTATAATCGAGTCGTTTACACGCACAATTCTGTCTCCTGGCATCAATCCAACCTTACTCGATGGTCCTCCCGAAATAACATCTATTACACGCACAGTATCTTCCATTACAGAAAACTGAACGCCAATACCAGAAAAATTACCGGTCATTTCTTCTTGTACTTCAACCATATTTTTGGCTGGAATATAAGTTGTGTGAGGATCGAGGTTTTTAAGTATTTCAGGAATAGTCTGCTCAATAATACTATTTGTATTTACGCTATCTACATAACCATTGTCGATTAAATTTAGAATTGTAGAAATTTTGTTTGTTGAAGCCGGGTACATTCCTCCTAAAGAATACTGACTGTTTCGGTTTAATAAATTACCAATTAAAATTCCAGCAGCAACAGAAACTGCGATTATAATGGGAATATATATGGTTGTTTTTTTATTCATAAACTTAAATGTTTTTAGTCTAGTTTTTTAATTTTTTGTTGCATGATAGTTGGGGCTAAATATCAACCTGTTTTATTTCAATATTTGCACGTTTAAGCAAATTAATTCCATCTTCTAAACGATAACTTTCTGTGAAAACAACACGCTTAATTCCTGCTTGAATAATAAGTTTAGAACACTCTAAACATGGCGAAGAGGTAACGTAAAGTGTTGCTCCGTTACTACTGTTTCCAGACTTGGCAACTTTGGTAATTGCATTTGCTTCGGCGTGTAAAACATATGGTTTTGTGTTGTCATTTTCGTCTTCACAAATATTCTCGAAACCAGACGGAGTACCATTGTAACCGTCTGATATTATCATTTGATCTTTTATTAAAAGTGCGCCCACCTGTCTTCTTTTGCAGTATGAATTTTGTGCCCAAATATCTGCCATTTTCAGATAACGCTGATCGAGTAGTTGTTGTTTATTATCGCTTGCCATAATTTAATTTCTATTAAAATGGGTATCAACTTTTTAAATTGATTACAAATGTAATACTGTAATTGAAATAATTGTTCAAATAAAAATGAAAGCGATTCGACTAAGCCAGATTTTAACAAACAATAACAAACACCAAAAACGCCGCTTAATTAGCGACGTTTTAATGATTTAGTTTTGATTGATTCTATTCTTTAATTAGCAGCCAAACATCAGAATATTTTGGAAATGCTTGGCGCAAACTAGCAACTCGACTCCGTGAATCAGTTTCGCTTTTAAACGAATCTACACAAACTCGATAATAACCGGTTTCGCTGTGTAAAATAATGGGTGTAAATCCTTCATCAAGTAATGTTTCGCGATAGTTTTTTGCATTATCTAATTGTCCAAAAGAACCGATAATTACAAAATAGGTGTTGTT
>DAOVTY010000124.1 GCA_030632865.1 Bacteroidota bacterium | reverse complement strand
GAATATGTGGCTGCAAAATTTGCCGGATCCCAGACATGTGTTTTATTTTGTTGTTTTTGAGGTTCAACTTTTACATTAGTAAAATTTAAGCTCTTTCTAATAACTAAATCTTGCGAAATGTAGTTTATAGAATCTCTTTCGTGTTGACTATCTGTATGTTGAAGCGACTCGGATAGTTCAATATCTGGGTCGAGTGGATTGTATTTTGGGTTTCTGGCACTTCGCGAGTATCCATAATACATTGGTATTCTTACTCCGGCTTTATCGGGGAAGAAACGACCAAAGTCGAGCGAGGCAGCAATGTCTATTTCGTGCAAATCATCTAATTGTCGTTGATTTATATTCTGACTAAGACTACCAAATCCTCCAGAGCGGGTTCGTCCGGCAATAGTTATACTACCCAAATCGGCTAGTCGGGCAGATACTCTAGCATTTGCAGCCCAACCACCATCATCATCGAAATCGGACAATCGCATTTCGTTTGCCCAAACTTCAACAGATTTTGGTCCGGTATTTACTTGTCCTTTTTTATTGCGAATACCCATCATCATTACTTGAATACCTCCTAAGTTCGGACTACCTTTTATTTTTACTTTATTCTGATCTTTATTCCAACCGGTGTGTATTATTTCGTAAATATCCTGAATGGAAATATTAGATCCCTCTTGTCGCATTTCGTCGTTACGCGCAAGTTTTGCATTGGTAAATAATTCTAACGGAATATCTAAAAGGTTGGCATCTGGCCAAACTATATATCTGTCGCTTTCGTTTTCGCTGTTATAATATCCGGGCGGAGTAAGTTTCAGGGGAACTTCGTATTCGTAATAATTATGATTGTAATCGGAACCTATTCGAATAAAAAAGTGCAATTCATTATCTTTTAATGGCAACCCATCAATTTCTTCAGCATGAATAAAAAGCCCTAGTTTTTTATATCTTCGAAAATCCATGAATAGTGGTTTGTAGGCGGCTCTGGCATCTCCTTGTTCTAAATCGGTAACTTTTATTACCATCGACTGTTCATTCAATTGTCTCAATTGAGGATTTGCCGGGTCAATAACACGGTCTATTCCCGGAGGTAAAATGTAATTCACAGGCTCGCGGCTACCATTTTCCTCAATACTTACAGCCGAAACATCTAAACTTGCATTTGGAGAAGATGCATCATCGTCGCCAATATGTTTAGAATAACGACGCCAATCTGAACGCACTAAATCGAGAGTTGCAAAACGTAAAACCGAAGAATCGCGGAAACTGTGCATAAACATTCGCATAAAACGAATCGACTTAAAATCACGAATATTCCCGATTACTTTATCGGGGTCGCGAATTGGAATTTTAAACTGATACCATTTTATATCTGCAACTTGTCCGTTTTTTAATTGAACTCGACTCTCTTTTATATCGGCAATATGATTGTGCCCCATCTGCATATCTTCTTTCCTGATACTAACTTTATATTGATAATATCTTTCGTATTCGTTTAATGTATTGTCGTTGTTAATGTCTTCAATATCGGGAATAGTTGATGCTGCTGTTGGATAATTCTCAGGCGAAATTTCGTCGGTAGATGAATTCCCCTCCGGACCGTTATATTTTTTATATCGAGCCAAAATATCTACTTCCTGCTGATCGTAATCGGTACCTCTGTAATAATGAAAATCATCTGAAGATGGATCGTTAAATGCATATTGATACGCATCATTATTAACTTGCGACTGAAGCTCACTTAAGTATTCATTAAAATGTGTTTGCTCATCAGTCTGATTTAATCCGTCGAAACCAATATCCTGATAAATACGCGATGTTGGATTATTGTCGAAAGCGTTAACCAACGATTGTAAGGTTGAAACACGACCCCAGATTGTAGTATCAACATCGGTTATCAACTCCGAAGTGGGCAGTCCGTTTTCAAATCCTTTTCTCGAATCTTTTAAAACATCTTCAGACACATCTCCAAGGTTGAAATATAGATCTCCACCTTCGTGCATATTCATCGAATCGTTTGCAAACGGATCCATTAACCAAAATTCAATAAACTCGATGTTTGAAGTTTCGAAATCGCTAGTTTGAATTTTACGCATTATTCCACCCCAACGTGTTTCCGGATTTTTTAAAGTTCCATCTGTATTTGTACCCGACGAATAATTAGATGGTCCTGCATCGTAGTTATATGGGCCACGTTCTGACGGATAAAAAGCAAGGTCGAACATCGGAATATTGGTAGGCTGACCAACCGGCGATTCTTTAGCAGGAAAAATCTCTTTCTCGAAAACTTCGCGCACAAAATGATTCGACTGCATGTTATTGTCGTTTTTTATGTGTGCCGGAGTAAGACTATTATTTCGAAGAAAAAGTGGATCTATAATATAGTATGCAAGTTTTGCGCGGTTTATACCATACTCCAATGTGTTACTTAAATTTGCTTCTGGGAAAAGATTATTCTGAAATTGAGGAGTACTTGCCAGCACCCATGATTGTCTTGTTTTTAAGTTTATAGTAGTTTTTGTGCCTTCAAAATCATCGATGTAAGCCGCACCTTTTGTTGCTTTAGACTGCCCCGGAATTAATTGTGCAACTTCGGCTTCGAAATCTATTGTAGATGCTGTTTTTGTTGTGTAGAAAGGAAGAGCGTCAATTATCCTTGTAAGTGCCATACTTTCTGTTGAAAAACGAGTATCTAAACCAACCATTAAATTCGAAATGGGATCGTCGCCATAATTCACTTTTTGGGTTAACGGTCTTTCGTGCATGTACAGAGCTGTTGCTCCAACATTAAAGTTGTCGGAAAAGGCATAATTTGCATAACCTCCCATTAATGTTTTACGCTGCATAGAAAAAAGGTCTTCACTTTCGGTAGATACCTGAATGGGAGTACCGGCTTCAAGCAATGCCTGGTTAATGATTTTTACCCTGCCTAAAGTATAATCAACTGTATAATCGACATTTTCGACTAATTGTCGGCCGCCAGCAGTAACTTTTACCGAGCCTTGCGAAAGATTAAGCGTATTAAGCATTATGTCTGCACTTGACGAGCCTTTATAACTACCTACAATTTTGTATTTATTATGCTCGGCATCTTGCTCGGCATAAACTCGCGATGAGTCGTAAAGCGACTGATACGTGTATTTCTCAATTAAAACCGGATCTTGAATAGAGTCGGCAAGATGTTTTCCAAAAGGTTCGAGCACTGGGAATATAATCCTTCCCCGATCTGAGTTAACTGTTATTCCCTCTATGTAATCAAATATACCATCTCGGTACGGGTCAAGTTGTTTATTCAGTTTATCGAGATTCATCACTTCCAATAAAATATGACCATTAAGTCGGCCTTCGGGGAAGTAATTAATGTAAGTACCTGTTGAGTCGTTTTGATAAACTATATTAAACTCAAACTCTTCATTTGTAATTTGATATGCGTTAAGACTATAAACATTTTTCATCATTAAATTCCATGTTGGAAGTAATGGCGAAAGATTGGTTCCCTTAAGCAGTTTCAGAATTAAAGTGTTTGGTGCACTTATACCATCTGTAGAAAATTCACCTACCTGAAAAGTTTTTCCGTTTGATGTATAATTGTAGGCAACTGCTAATATTTCGTCGGTGTTAAGTGCCGAGTTTAATGATATATACCCAAGTCGCTCGTTAATTGAATATTCTGATGGACTTAATTTTCGTGCCTGTTCAATTTTTTCAAAATCGCGTCCTCCTAAAAAATCTTGCCCAAATTGCGATAATTCCTGTGTAATATTTTGCACTTCGCGAATTGCTGAGTTAGTATTCGCCATTTCGTAGTAAAGTCCGTTGGCATTGTTGTTTGGGAAAATATTATCGGGGTATGGATTTCCAGGAGTTTCTTGAAACTGAGGAACTTTATTGTAAATATTTTCATCGTGTTCTCCCAAATCCATTAACGAAAGTATGTTTCGGGCTTCTGTAAAATTATTTGATTTATTGGTTACCCAAATTTCAATTTTATTTATATTAATTGGCGATCGTGGTACGGCTGTATTTTCAAGCCATTCGTCGTAATGATCGCGAAAATACTGAGCAAGGAAAAAGTGCCTGTTTGCTTCGTAGTTAGCCGCAGAAAATTCGAAAGATGTAATTTGTGCACCTCCTTCTGTTTCTACTGTTTGCGATTCTCCTTTATGTTGCGAAAAAAGTGTGGTTAATGTTAACTTTCCAAATTGCATTTCTGCTTTTATTCCAAATAAATTTGATGCGCCTGTTATTAAAGATCCGTTTAATGGCAGTGAAACGTTTCCGGCTTCAATGCGTTTAATTATTTCGTCCTCATCACCCGAGTATTCCAGATTCATTTTGTTTTCGTAATCGAATGTGGCTTCGGTGTTGTAATTTACCTTCATATTCATTTTAGTACCAATTTGCCCCATCACATTTATTTGAATTTTTTCATCAAAATCGAATGTTGGTACTTTACGTAAACGCTCTGGAATTGCGGGGTTTTCTGTCGCATTCATTTGATAACCAAAACTTACTTCAACATAACCTTGTGGCGTAATGTTAATGGTATTACCTCCAAAAACACGGTTAAATGCTTCGCTGCCAATGGTTAACTGCGGGATAAGTGAGCCATTATTATCCATATCTTGAATACGGCTTCTCTCTTTCCAGTAGTTTTTTACTGAATTTTCGAAATCATATTTCACATAATCGTCGAGCGACATAGTTTGTGGTAACCTATAATTGAGGGTTCCCATTTTTTTGTAGAACACATATTCTCCGGTAATCGGATCAAATTCTATTTCGTATTTTATGTTGCTGGGATTATTTAAAAAAAGGCTTAAAGAGTCTTGTTTTGAATGACCAAATGCAGGCTGATCTTTAAATGGGTATGGAAGCTGACCAACTGTGTCCATCTCTACTGTATCCTGCATTTGCAGAATAGCGAAGTCACCAACAAAATCAACTCTTTCGGCAAATGCCGTATTGGCAAATGCAGATAGAAAAATTAGTAGGTACGAAAAGTATATTTTACGTAAACTTCGGGTCAGTTTCATTCTTGTTTATAACCTTTTTAAAGCTTGTTTAATCACGCTCTCAACGGTTGTTTTCGGTTGTTCCTGAATAATTTTAGATACAATTTTTTCAGCATCTCTTTTCACGAATCCGAGCATGACTAATGCAGATAACGATTCATTACGAATTGTATTGTCCGGCGAGAGTGATATTTGACCCGATTCCGGCAATTTCCCAAACTTGTCTTTTAAATCGATTATAATACGCTGTGCAGTTTTTGCACCAATCCCTTTAACTCCTTTTAATACGGCCACATTTTCGGTGGTTACTGCAGAAACTAATTCATCTTGATTTAGCGATGAAAGCATCATAATTGCAGTAATTGCTCCAACGCCATTTACCGAGACTAAATTTCGGAAAAGTTCGCGTTCTCCTTTATCCGAAAAACCGAATAAAATATGGGCATCTTCTCTAACCACTTGATGTAATAATATAGTGCCCTCTTTTTTACCATTTAAATTGGTGTATGTATTTAACGATATTTTTATAAAATAACCAATACCACCGGCTTCGATAATAATACTTGCCGGATTAAGTTCAACAATTTTTCCCCGGATAAACTCGTACATTATTTGTTAAATTTATTGTTTTTTATTTTCGCTTGCCTCAATATCAACACTCTCGTCAATTTGATTTGGATTAACATCATATTTCTTCAAAGGATTTTTTGAAATCTCTTTGTAGATTTTTCTGTTTTTATAAATGTCGATTGCCAAATAAAGTGCTTGTCTAAAAGATTCGGGAGATGCCACATTTTCGCCAGCAAGAGAATATGCAGTGCCATGAGATGGCGATGTGCGAATAATTGGTAATCCTGCAGTGTAATTAACTCCTCTTTCAAACGAAGCAAGTTTAAATGGGATTAAGCCCTGATCGTGATACATTGCTAATATTGCATCGAATTTTCGGTAATCTTCAGCACCAAAAAAACCGTCAGCAGGATATGGCCCTAAAGCAATAATTCCCTCTTTTCTTGCCTGTTCAATTGCAGGAATAATTATCTCTTTTTCTTCTTCTCCAAGCAACCCATTGTCTCCGGCGTGTGGGTTTAGCCCAAATACCGCAATTCTTGGTTTTGTTATCGAGAAATCTTGTTGTAACGATTTTTCAATAATTCTAATTTTAGAAAGAATAATTTCTTTAGTAATATTTTCAGCAACTTTAGATAATGGAATATGTGAAGTTACCACACCCATTTTCATAGTTTCGCTTACCATTAACATTGCATAATCTGGCGCATTAAATATTTCGGCTAAATACTCGGTGTGCCCAGGGAAGTTGAAATTATCACTTTGTATATTGTCTTTATTTATAGGTGCAGTAATTAAAACATCAATATCTCCATGTTGCAAATCAGAGCATGCTTTGTCTAGTGCCATAAATGCAGATTCGCCAGCTTCGCGTGTCGATTTTCCCAACTCAACTCTTAAATCATCGTTGGCACAATTAATAATGTATGCTTTTTTGTAATGTGCATCGTTGGCAGTGCGAATATGATTAAAACTAAGATTATTTATATCAAGTGCTTTTCGATGATATGCTGCTACTTTGGGAGAGCCGTAAATAATTGGTGT
This sequence comes from Bacteroidota bacterium, assembly GCA_030632865.1. GTDB lineage: Bacteria > Bacteroidota > Bacteroidia > Bacteroidales > Prolixibacteraceae > Draconibacterium. The sequence continues at coordinate 2,093 of DAOVTY010000124.1, read as the reverse complement.
ACACATTTCCAGAATCCTGGGGTCGAGCAATGTTTTCATTATTACTTCGTAACCAATTCCGTTTACATCACCATGCGAAATACCTACTCGTATTGTATTATGATATGCCATTTTATTTCAGTTTCAGATAAAAAAAGTGAAGCGCGAAGTTACATTTTTAAATTGATTTTTTTCAAAAAGTTAAAAAGCAGTCGTGTGCCGTAGCCGGTTCCTCCAACAGGTAGATAATTGTCTTTTTCAAAGCGAAAAGAGACTGATGCTGCATCGAGATGAATCCAGTTATAATTGGTAAAATGCTCAAGAAATTTTCCTGCTATTGCTGTTTGCCCTTCTCTTGTTCCCAGGTTATTTAAATCGGCAATTGGCGATTTAAGTGGTTTTGCAAACTCTTCCCAAAGCGGAACTTCAATTATTCGCTCAAAAGTTTCTTCACCATTTTTCTTTATTTTTTGAAGGTACTCCTTAGTGTTTCCCATTGCAACAATTGCGTGGCCACCTGCAATTATTCCTGCCGAACCCGTTAATGTTGCAATGTCGATAACCAACTCAGGAGAATATTTTTTTGCATAAGATAATGCGTCAGCTAAAATCAATCTACCTTCAGCATCGGTATTTTTTATCTCAACAGTTGTTCCGTCAAACATCGTAATTACATCGCCCGGAACGTAAGCATTTCCATCGGGCCGATTATCGGTTGCAGGAATAAGCCCGATTACGTGAATCGGCAATTTATTTTTTGCTGCTGCATAAAGCGTGGCTGCGACAACTGCTGCTCCTGCCATGTCGCATTTCATAAAATCCATAGATTTTTCGGTGGGCTTTAAACTTAATCCGCCGGTATCGAAAACAACACCTTTACCAACCAAAACAACGGGTTTTTTATTGGTCGCATTTTTGGGTTTCCATTCCAAAATATTAAATGTTGGTGGGTCTATACTTCCTTTGTTTACTGCAAGTAATCCTCCCATTTTTAGAGCTTCAATTTTATTTTTATTGAAAACTTCAACCGAAAATCCTGATTCTTTTCCCAACTTTTCAATCTCTTCAGAAAATTGGGTGGCAGTTAAAAAAGATAGTGGCTCGTTAACTAAATCTCTAGAATAAAAAACTGCTCGAGATAATTCTTTAATCTCTTCAATTTGCTCGGTTGTAATCTCTTTATCTAAAATTAATATTTCATCTAAAAAATACTCTTCTTTCTCTTTTTTGTATTTGTCGAACGAGTACCCAGCCAGCAGCAAACCCTCTAAAAATGCAGGTAAATACTCCACATCACTAAAGTTTAACAATTGGATAGTTTTAATTTTATCAGCTTTCAATACTTCAAATAATTTAGAACCCGCTTTTCTAGCTGCTTCAACTTGTAGGTGTTTTTCTTTTTCTTCTTTTATTTTGCTGAAAAACAATATATTAGGATATTTAAAAACTGTACAATCATTATCTTTTTCTATTTTATTTTCGAGATAAGCAGTCTCATTCTTGTTAAGAATTGAGATTGAAAGTTTTTCAATGTTATCAAATAAAGTTGCAGTAGAACTATTTTCTGATAATTCTGTTATTTTTGAAATTTGTGGAATCATAATTTTAAATTTTTGGCAAAAATAATAATTTATATTATTTGTGTGAAGATATATTAATTAAGAGAAGAATTTGTGGAATTATGAAGATTGAAAATATACTATACAAGGCAATAGAATTGAACCCGCTAACTTTAAAAGAGGGAATGTTTATTTACGATAAAGTTTCTACCAACGAGTTGATGTTGGTGGCAAATGAGTGTCGAGAAAAACAGGTGCCCGGAAATAAAGTAGGTTGGATAATTGACCGAAATATAAACATTACCAACGTTTGTATTTCGGGTTGTAAGTTTTGTAATTTTCATTGTAAAATTAACGACGAGGTACAATACATTACAACTATAGATGAATATTGTGAGAAAATTGATGAACTTTTTGCAGTGGGCGGCCGACAGATACTTGCCCAAGGTGGAATGCATCCAAAATTAGGACTCGATTTTTACACCGATCTTTTTTCTGAATTAAAAAGACGATACCCGGACTTGAAAATTCACGCTTTGGGACCACCCGAAGTTG
>DAOVTY010000292.1 GCA_030632865.1 Bacteroidota bacterium | reverse complement strand
GTATAACAGTTTTGTAAAGTTAGCACCGAAACCAGAGGGCGAACTCCATCGTGTATAAAAACAACACCCATCTCGTTAATTAAATCTAACCCATTTTTTACTGAATGAAACCGGGTTTCACCGCCATAAGCCAATTTGTATTTTTTGCTGAAATTGTGCTTTTTGCAAAGCTCATCCCAATATTCAACCTGATTTTTAGGGAGTACCAAAATAAACTCAATTTGCGAATCGTAATTATAAAATGCATCGAAAGTGCGCATTAAAATCGGGCGGTCTTGCAACTCGATAAATTGCTTTGGCACCAACTCTTTCATTCTACTTCCATTACCACCGGCAACAATTACTACGAACTTTTTCATACTTCAACTTGTTAATTACAAAATACGTTTGGTAAAAATAATTCAAATATATACAATGGACAAAGTTTTACAATTTCTACAAGAACTTTCTGAGAATAACAACCGCGAATGGTTTAACGATAACAGAAAACGGTATCACGAAAATCGTGATAAAATTATTTTTCTAACTGATGTGCTTATTAACGAGATTAAAAAATTTGACCCCGAAATTGCCGGTATAAACCCAAAAGATTGTATGTTTCGCATTTTTAGAGATGTTAGATTCTCGAAAAATAAAGAGCCATACAAAACTAATTTTGGGAGTTTTATTGCTAAAGGAGGCAGAAAAAGTATTTATCCGGGTTACTATTTACACATCGAGCCAAATGAAAGTTTTGCAGGTGGCGGAATTTTTATGCCACAAGCTCCTCAATTAAAAACCATCAGAATTTACATGGCAGAACATGCTCCCGATTTTAGGGGAATTATAAACGAGGATAATTTTAAAACCACTTTCCATGAAATGTACGATCATCAATTAAAAATTGCTCCAAAAGGGTTTCCCAAAGACCATGAATTTATTGACTTATTGAGATATAAATCGTTCGCATTTACAAGTAGAATGCAAAACAAAATAATAGAAAGCGACAATTTTATAGAACATACTGTACATACATTTAGAGAGTTACACAAAGCAAATCTTTTTTTATACGATGCTCTTGAGAAATAAAAAAAAACATAGCATTGCGCTTTACCGTTTTTCAATATGTAATTATATAAACCCCATATTTTTTATCTCCCAATTTAAAAAACACCTACTTTCTATGTCTGGGGTTTTTATTTACTACTCATTTCATTTTTAGCAGAACTATTAATTTTTATCAGAAAAAAAACACAATAGTTAAACCAATTAAAGATAATTATTTGAATCTTTGAAAAACTAACATCTTATACTAAGATTTGAAAACAAACAAATTAAAATACAAAATCATGAAAAAAATATTGAGTGCATTAATTTTAATATTCATCGGTTTAGTTTTTGTTCAAGCGGCCGATTTCAAAATGAATAAACCACAAACTAACCGTATTTGGTTAGGGGCAGATTACTGGGCAAACCGTATTCAGGATTGGCAAATAACCGATGGTAAAATAAAATGTGTTGCTTCTAACTGGAATCGGAATATTAGTTTGCTCACTTATCGGATGGGCAAAAATGAAGGTTCGCTGCAAATGTCGACTGAAATTAAAATTCTAAACGAAACCGCATCTTCACGAAATTGGGTTGGGTTTAAGCTGGCTGCAAAAGGAAAATTTAACGATTACAGAGATGATGCAATTTTCGGAACCGGGTTAAACATTGGAATTACCACAAACGGTGAACTGTTTATTGGAGATACTCCGGTAAAATATGTGAAAAATGCCGAAGGGGTAAAACCATATTTAAACGAGGGTGTAATTTTAAAAGTAACTGCAATTCCGGCAGGAGAGAATTACAGAATTGAAGTAACTGTTACCAGAAAAGCAAACAATGAGCTTTTATCGAGCGAAACACGCAGTGATATTCCTGCCAAAACGTTTTTTGGTGCGGTTGGACTGGTGAGCAATTTCAACGAAGCTACCGATAAAAAAATGCCAAGTGTGGTTTTTGCAAATTGGGAAGCGAGTGGCACAAAATTAATTCATTATTCCGAAAGAATATTTGGGCCAGTACTTTTCACTCAATATACTTTAAGTAGAGGAACATTAAAAATGAGTGCTCAAATGCCTCCAATGGGCAAGGATGACGATCAGTTTGCAACTCTTCAAATAAATGAAAATGGTGCATGGAAAACTATTGCGCAGGCATCAATTGAGAGAAATGCCCGGACTGCAATTTTCAGGGTCAAAAACTGGGATGGCACTCAAATGATTCCATACCGGGTGAGTTACAAAATGGTTGCTGATGGAAATAAAAAAGAGGAGTTTTTTTATGAAGGTGAAATACGAAAAGAGCCATTTGACAAAGATAAAATTACCGTTGCTGCATTTACCGGTAACAACGATTTAGGTTACCCAAACAACGATTTATGGAATAATGTAAAAAAACAAAACCCGGATATTTTATTCTTCTCGGGCGACCAGATTTATGAGGGAGTTGCAGGTTATGGTTTACAAAGAGCACCAGTAAATATGGCAATTCTCGACTACCTTCGTAAATGGTATATTTATGGTTGGGCGTATGGCGATTTGTTGCGTAAAACTCCGAGTGTTAGTATTCCCGACGACCACGATGTATTTCATGGAAATGTTTGGGGCAACGGCGGAAAAGCAACTATAAAAACAGGAAGTGCAAAAGATCAGCAAGATAGTGGCGGGTATAAAATGCCTGCAATTTTTGTGAATGTAGTTGACCGCACTCAAACGGGGCATCTGCCAGATCCGTATAATCCTGCCTCAATTCAACAAGGAATTGGTGTTTATTACACCGAACTAAATTACGGAGGAATTAGTTTTGCAATAATCGAAGACCGGAAGTTTAAATCGGCACCAAAACCATTGCTTCCACAAGCTAACATCTCGAATGGTTGGCCGCAAAATCCGGATTTTGATGTGGTTAACGATGCTTTTCATCCGGATGCAAAATTACTGGGCGATCGACAGTTGGCATTTCTGGAAGACTGGATAACAAAATGGGACAACCGCGCGGAGATGAAAACGTTACTTTCGGCTACAATTTTCAATAATGTGGCAACTTTGCCAACTTCTGCAAAAAGCGATGCAGTGGTTCCAAAGCTGGAAGTATTTAATCTGGATGAATATGCACCTGATGATAAAGTGGTTTCTGATTTCGATTCGAATGGATGGCCACAAACCGGAAGAAACAGTGCTTTAAAAATTATACGTAAAGGTTTT
>DAOVTY010000150.1 GCA_030632865.1 Bacteroidota bacterium | reverse complement strand
CTTGGTACCACAAAATGCATACAGATATCTTCCCATTTCTCAATAGTTGCTCCCTTTGCCGCGATGCAAACACGGTCTCGTTTAATTTCGTTTTCATAAAGCTCTGTCACTACATTGCGGAACAAAGCAGATTGTGTGTTAAAGGGAGAATTTTCATTTAGTTCATCCCATTGCTTTCTTGTTGTGGGATTTACCCTCACATGGATTTGAAGATTTTTCTTCATAATCAATATTTTTTTATAATAAATACTCGCTGCAATCGCAGCAATTGTCTAAAAGGATTATAGTGCAAATGTTTTCCATTGTTGGGATTTTGAGGAAAAAAGATGTACCATTTTAGAGAAGATTAGTGGAATACGTTTTTCACCGACCACAAACGTAATTCCTGAAAATAAAATCTGAAAGGTTATACGGAGCAAAATGGGATGTTAATTTTTTAGCGGAATTTTGACCTTGCATATTTTATTTACAGGAGTTGGGAGTTGTTTAACGGTGAATCACTAGATTGTACTCAAATTTAAGCATGTGTTGAGGGATAATATTCCAATTAGTATGTGAATTTCACTATTGAAGCCAGTAAAAAGCTTGTACATACCCACAAATACCTGATAACTATGTAGAATAGGAAGGTGATAACTCAATGAGCTGGTCTCTATTAGTTGTTGATTGCTAATAGAAATCTATTCTCTACTATTCGTTTTAACCTAACATCGAGAAGGTTAAAACCGGTGGGCGACTTAGCATTGAATGATAGCGCATCTATTTAACATTAAAAAGGTAATTATCCGCGCTCAATTGAAAACCTCAGCGGATTGTTTGGTTTATTTATCAATTGTGACGGATAATTCTTTTTATGTCTAAATATCTGCTTGGTGCTATAGTGGATATCCGATTGTTATATCTAGCAGTCTCTCAGTATTACTATGGAATGTTAGTGCTTTTGTTAGTGCAAATAAAAAAGAGCTACAACTTGTTTCGCTGTAACTCTTTGATTATCAGGTGGAGAATAGCGGAATCGAACCGCTGACCTTTTGACTGCCAGTCAAACGCTCTAGCCAACTGAGCTAATCCCCCAAAAATTGTTAATAGCTTTTTAATTTGTCTCCGGAATTAGCAACGTTGCCTGTGCCGATTTATGTCGGGAAGCTAATCCCCCGATTGAGCGTGCAAATATAGAAATATTTTTTATTTGCAAGTTGCCGCATATTCTGAAAAGATATATAAACGCTAAAAATATTGGCTTCTCTTTGCTTTCTGGATGTTAATTCTTATACGAATTCTGTTAATATAAACAAGAAGAATAATTTGAAGTATCCTTCTTGTTTACGTCATAAAATATTTTTTATTTAGACGTCGACTTAAGCCATTGATCGTAAATGCCATTAATGTCTGCTTCTTTCGGAGTTCCAACATGAATGGCAACTCTGTATTTCAGATTTATTGATTTTCCTTTACTTAACTTCCATGGTTCGTCGAGAAAGTAAAATGGAGAAGGCGATAAATGACCATAATCGCGTGTTAGCCAAGTGGATTTCCATGGATTATCAGGATGTGTCATTACAACAATCCCTTCTACAACATCTGGATTTCCTGCTCGTTGGCCATGATAGCCACACCATTTAGCCTCTTTGCCAAGTGTTCCTTCTGCTCCAATACCCCCTTCAGAATTCATTAAAATGCCACCATAATTAGGAGAAATATCAGAGGCTGCACGGATAGCAAAAAACGAGTGTTTGGCACTATCAATTTTGATATCCTCACTGGCGGTAAGTTTTATCTCTGCATCAATAACCCAAACATTATTATTAATAATTGAAACTGTGAATTTTCGTTCATCAGACCAAGGCGAAGGTGCATCTTTTCTAACCCATTTACAGTTATTTAGTATTTCTGTTGAGTCTTTATCAATCGTACCCAATTCGAGCAATTCTGACCTGATTTGCCCTGATTCCAGACCATTATCGGCCCAATAGTCGCCATCATTAAGAGGCTGACAACCAAGCCATAATCCGCGATGATGTGGATATGGCAAGCTAGATTCTGTTGTTACCGAAGTTCCTGATGCTAATCCATTTAGTGGATAGAAATAAGGATATTTCTGCGAAGATTTTGCACGATAAGCAGTTAGTGGCATGTTGTTCCATCGCAACTGTACCTCTCCATCTTTTAGGTATGATGTTAATCCCTCAGACCCTGGAACAGGTTTTTTGTAATCTTTTGCCCACACTTTATGTGGAAATGTTGCTGCAACAACACCAGCGGCCATCGATAATTTAATTGCGGCTCGTCTGTTCATTGTCTTTTTTTGCATAACTTTTGCTTTTTAGATTTTGATATTGGTTTATATTTAATTTAAGTTATAATGATGTTTATTGTTTTTAAGAATAATCTCTTTTTGGACTTCGGAATTGCACATAAATATACATTTCGTTTATGCTGTTAATTTAGGTTTTGCCTTCAAATATAAATATATTTTGCTAAAAGCATCCTAATTTAAAAAATGTTAGATTATTATAATTTATATATTTTTATTAGACAAATTGTTTAGGTTTATATTTTTAGTAAAAATTATTTATTGCTTTTCGATTCTTTTTCATTAATTTCGACCAAACTAAACCGTGAAAGATTATACCAATTAATCACAATTAAAATAAATATCTAAATCAACAAAAATCTAAAACATGACACAAAGAAGAGATTTTATCAAAAAAAGTATTCTCGGTACTGCAGGAATAACCATTGGAGGAATGGGGTTTAGTGCTAAATCGTATGGTTCAATTTTAGGAGCTAATGATCGATTTCGTATAGCAGTTTGTGGTGTGAATGGCCGAGGGAAAAGTCACATCAGTGGATTTGGCGGACAAGACAATGTGGAAATAGCCTACCTTGTTGATCCAGACAGATTATTACTTGAAAATCGTGTTAAAGAGTTGCGGCAAAAAGAGGGTGGTAGTCCCAATGTAAAAGGAGTTGTAGATGTGCGGCATGTACTTGACGATAAAAATGTAGACGCCATTAGTGTTGCAACTCCAAACAGTTGGCATTCACTTATGGTAATTTGGGCGGCGCAAGCAAAAAAACATTGCTATGTTGAAAAACCAGCAAGTCACGATATTTATGAAGGTCGTGTTGCACTGGCAGCTGCTGAAAAGTATGGTATTGTAGTTCAGCATGGAACCCAACGAAGAAGTGAAGAAAATTGGGCAAGACAAGTATCTGATATTAGGTCTGGAAAATATGGCAAAATGTTAGTTTCGCATGGTCTAGCTTGTAAACCACGCAGTGGAATAGGTTTTGAGCCGAATACTCCACCTCCATCACATTTAGATTGGAACATGTGGAAAGGACCTGCTATTATTGATCACCATCATAAAAATTTGGTGCATTACAATTGGCATTGGAATTGGCAAGTTGGAAATGGAGAGTTAAATAACCAAGGAACTCACCAGTTGGATGTTGCATATTGGGCTCTTGATGAAGAGGTAGCAAATACACATCCCGTTAAGGTAAGAGCAATTGGTGGAAGATTCTCTTGGGAAGATCAGGGGGAAACCCCAAATACGATGTTTGCCGTTGCCGAATTTGCAAACGGACAGCAAGTTTTCTTCAATGTAAGAAATGTTAACTACGATGGATACCAAAGAGAAGTTACAAACCGGTTTTATTTTGAAGACGGTGGTAAACTTATTGATGGTGAATATATATCTCATAATGGAAGTCAACCGCGCGATGTAAAAATTAAAGATGTTCAGCAAACACCTGGTGGCACTTTTGGTAGTTTTGTTACAGCATGCCGTGCAAATGATCCATCTATGGCCAACGGAAATATGAAGGATGCTCACTTTAGTTGCACATTAGGGCACTTAATGAATACTTCGTACCGTTTGGGTAAAAAAGTTCCTTTCAACGCAAAAGCTGGTAAGTTTGGTGATAATCCATTGGCTTACGAAGAGTTTATGAAAATACATGCTATAGCACGCGACGGCATGGGTGTACCAGAAGATAAAGCAGATTATGTTGTTGGACCTTGGCTTGAATTTGATGGTGAAGCAGAACATTTTATTGGCGATCATTCAGTTGAAGCAAATAGAATGCTTGCTGAACCGCGTAATGCCGGATTTGACATACCATCTCCAGAATCAGTTTAAAAATAGACAAAAAAAATATGTAGAGGAGAATTTTCTCCTCTGCATATATATAATATTAGTTTTCTAAATTCTTTTAAATAACCTCAATCAAATTTCTTTCATAAAAATATATTTTAATAAATTTATTCTCTGTTATAGTATGGAAATAAGAGTAATTATCTTATACTTTTTTAGTTGATATTATTTTTTGGTAGAGTTTTTGTTAGATCTAATTCTGTTTTGCAAAACTTATATTTTACAGTTCATTTTATATTGTTTTCATAATTTTAAATAAATAAGGGAAGTTAGTTTTAAGAGCCTCTTTAAATTGAATTGTAATAAAAAACAATTTCAGAAATAAATTAATTTGTGTTTAACAATTATTTTTTATCTTTAAGCCCCAATTTTTAGGGCAAATAAGAGAAAAAAATAAATAAAAATTACTAATATGGATTTAAAAAAATCAACAAAAGCTGACTTGGAAAGTAAAAGAAATACATTCTTAATGGTTGGATTAGTGGTAGCTTTGGGAGTTACTCTTATGGCTTTTGAATGGACAAGCAAGCAGGGAAAAGCTGACTCGCTGGGCTCTATTGCAGCTATGGAAGTAGACGAAGAAATTATTCCAATTACTCGCGAGAAAGAGATTACACCACCACCACCACCACCACCACCAAAAGTAGTTGAGGTTTTAAACATTGTAGAAGATGATGTTGAAATTGAGGACGAATTGGAAATTGAAGATTCTGAAGCAGATGACGAAACTATTATTGACGTTGCTCCTGTAGTTGTTGCAGAAGAGGAAGAGGAGGCAGACGCTGCTGAGGTATTTTTTATTGTGGAAGACATGCCCGAATTTCCGGGAGGAGATTTAGCATTGCGTAAATACATTGGAAATTCGGTTAAATATCCTATAATTGCGCAAGAGAATGGAATACAGGGAAAAGTTTATGTAACTTTTGTAGTTGGGAAAGATGGTAAGGTTTATAATGCTGCTATTGCAAGGGGTGTTGACCCATCTTTAAATAAAGAAGCACTTCGTGTAGTAAACTCACTTCCTCCTTGGAAGCCAGGTAAGCAACGTGGTAAAGCAGTTAATGTTTCTTACACTGTGCCAATTAACTTTGTATTGCAATAAGAAATTAAAAAGATACTTTTGCACTCCTGTTTCAATAATGGAACAGGAGTTTTTTTTGCCTTTGTTGAACATCTTTATTCGTGTTATGTTTTTATAATTAATATAATTTTATTGATTTTCAGCGAGTTAAATATTACATATAGAATATGGAAGAAACAGCACCAATTATAGAAACAGCAGTTATTGTAGGTATAATTGCAAAGGGGCAGGACGAAAAGCACGCCAAGGAGTATTTAGATGAATTGGAATTTTTGGTAGACACTGCCGGTGCAACTGTGCTGAAGAAATTTACGCAAAAACTTGATGTGCCAAATAAAGCAACGTTTGTTGGGTCTGGTAAACTTGACGAAATTGGCAAATACATTAAAGTAACTGAAGCCGCCACCGTTATTTTCGACGATGAACTATCGCCAACACAAATTCGGAATATTGAGAAAATATTGGAGTGCAAAGTTCTTGATCGTACAAATTTAATTCTTGATATTTTTGCAAAACGGGCGCAAACAGCTCATGCAAAAACACAAGTAGAATTGGCTCAGTATAAATATATGTTGCCCCGTTTAACTCGATTGTGGACTCACCTCGAACGTCAGCGTGGAGGTATTGGAATGCGTGGTCCAGGAGAATCGCAGATTGAAACGGACCGCAGGATAATTCTCGATAAAATTTCTCGATTAAAAGTTCAGCTTAAAAAAATTGATAAGCAAAAAGCTACTCAACGACAAAATAGAGGTAAAATGGTTCGAGTAGCTCTGGTAGGATATACAAATGTGGGTAAATCTACTATTATGAATATGATGGCAAAATCGGAAGTTTTTGCCGAGAACAAACTTTTTGCAACGCTAGATACAACAGTACGGAAAGTTGTAATTGGGAATCTTCCTTTTCTGCTTGCCGACACAGTTGGGTTTATTCGTAAACTTCCGCACGATTTAGTAGAGTCTTTTAAATCAACACTCGACGAAGTTCGAGAGGCTGATGTTTTACTGCATATTGTAGATATTTCTCATCCCAGTTTCGAAGAGCAGATTGAGACTGTTGACAGCACACTTAAGGAGATAGATTCCGGAGATAAACCAACAATGTACATTTTTAATAAAATTGATGCATTTAGTTATGTTGAAAAGGATGACGATGATTTAAGTCCGCGAACCAAAGAAAATTTTACTTTAAAGGAGTGGCAAAATTCGTGGATGGCAAAAAGTAACGCACCGGCACTTTTTATTTCGGCTACTCGTAAAGAAAATATTGAAGATTTTAAAAAGGAGTTATACGAAAAAGTTAAAGAAATTCATTCAAAACGATTTCCGTACAATAGTTATCTGTATAACACGGAGTGGGAAATTGGCAAACAGTAAGCTGTTATTTTTTCTGCTTTTTGTGCATAAAAAAAGCTCGGAAATACCGAGCTTTAATAATAATATAAAAACAAATTTACACCTCTTTATTTTCTATCAGCCATTCGGCAATTTGCACCGCATTTAAAGCTGCACCTTTTTTAATTTGATCGCCAACACACCAAAAAGTAATACTATTTGGGTCGGTAACATCTTTTCGAATTCTACCAACGTAAACATCGTTTTTTCCGGATACAAAAAGCGGCATCGGGTATTCATTTTTTGTAGGATTATCAACCACAGTTAATCCTTCGAAGTTTTCGAATGCATTGGTAACTTCTGCTACCGAAACAGGGTTTTCAGTTTCAACCCAAATTGCTTCAGAGTGCGCTCGAGCAACCGGAATGCGAACACAAGTTGCACTAACTTCTGCACTAGTGTGCATAATTTTTTTAGTCTCCCAGTTCATTTTCATCTCCTCTTTTGTGTAATCGTTATCTAAAAAAACATCGATATGAGGAATCACATTCATTGCCAATTGGTGTTGAAATTTTTCAACTTTAACCGGTTTCCCATTAGCAACATCTTGCACTTGTTGTTCTAATTCAGCTATTCCTTGTGCTCCTGCACCACTTGCTGCCTGATAAGTAGCCACCCTAACTCTTTTAATTTTAGATATATCTTCGATCGGTTTTAGCGCAACAACCATTTGTATAGTAGAGCAATTGGGGTTGGCAATAATATTTCGAGGCCTATTTCTCGAATCACTCGCATTTACTTCTGGTACAACTAAAGGCACATCATCATCGTAACGAAATGCACTTGAATTATCGATCATAATTGCACCATGTTTTGTAATTGTAGATGCATATTCTTTTGAGATACTTGCACCTGCCGAAGTAAGTGCAATATCAATATCTTTAAAATCATCTCCGTGTTTTAATTCTTTCACAGTCAGGGATTTTCCTTTGAAATCATATTTTTTACCAGCACTTCTTGCCGATCCAAAAATTACTAGTTCATCCATTGGGAAATTTCGCTCGGCAAGCACTTTTAAAAATTCTTGTCCTACCGCACCACTCACACCTACAATTGCAACTTTCATCTTATTTTAATTTTAAATATTATAACGGTATTTAATGT
>DAOVTY010000018.1 GCA_030632865.1 Bacteroidota bacterium | reverse complement strand
ATTTATTCAACAAATGAGTTTGAAAGAGCGGGCGCAAAATTTGGCAGTGGTAACGCAAAATATCGAAGTTGGTAGCATGCCCGCTGAAGAGTCCGTTTAAATCTTCCATCTTGCCCTGACCATGCAGTGGCAATTTGTCTAGACTAAAAATGATTTTGAGATTGCTGAAAAATATATGGAACTAACTGACGTTATTCCGTTAAAAGATAAATTTGTGAATGCGCTCAGCGGTGGAGAACAGCAACTTGCCGGAATTGCTCGCGCACTTACACAAGAACCGGAATTGCTTTTGTTAGACGAGCCAACTTCTCATCTTGATATTACGCATCAGGTACAAATCTTAAATTTAATCCGTAGGTTAAGTAACGAATTGGGTTTAACAGTTTTGATGATTATTCACGATTTAAATTTGGCAGGAGAATATTGCGACTCACTTATTATGATGCAAAATGGGAGGCTGCGTAAAAAAGGATTGCCCCACGAAGTTTTGAATTATAAAGATATTGAAGCCGTTTACGATACGGTTGTAATTACTCGCACAAATCCAGTTTCCGGAAAGCCGGTTGTGTTTCTGGTTTCGGAAGAAACGTTTGCAAAGAAGTAGTTATCAGTTTTTAGTCATAGTTTTCATTAAAAGAAAAGTTTTTTTGTGCTTGCTAAATTCTGCCTTCCTTCTCCTGATTTCCATCTTCAATCCTTTTTATTAACTTTTCAACAAAACAGTATTTGAATTAACAATTTGCAACATCGTTTAAAATATCTCTCTATATTTACATCGAAATTATGGTTATTCTGTTCACATTCATGAATAGAATTAAAAAGGGAATCCGGTTAAAAACCGGAGCTGTACCCGCAGCTGTAAGTTCCAATTGCTAATTGCAATTTGTGTTGTTGAACTTTACGCCACTTGTCCGTCGGCTGACTGATTGGGAAGGCATCAACAACCGGAATGAGCCAGATGACCTGCCACATTTTCGAGAATTATAATCAAGCTTCGGGGAAAAAGCTTGAGAAATATTAATAGTATTTTTCACCAGTTTTGTCCAAAGCTCCTTAAAATTGAAATAATGAGGAGGTTTGTTGTTTTTAGTCTATTTATATTGGCATTTGGTTTTTGTGGAACGGCACAAGAGTCTGGTTCGCTGCTAGATACAATTCGTATAGATGAAATTGTAACTTATGGTGATCTTCGGAAATACCAGAGCGGGGCTAAAATTGAATCTATTTCGGCTGCTCAAATAAATTTGGCAAGCGAGGGTGGAATTGAAAATGTATTAAAACGTTTTTCGCCAATCTATATAAAATCAAATGCAAGTGGGCTCTCTACCATCCGTTTTCGGGGAACGTCACCAAATCACACTTCAATTAATTTTGGAGGAATAAATGTAAATTCACTCACTCTTGGTCACTCCAATCTTTCAAATATTCCAACTTTTTTATTCGATAAAATTAGCCTGCAATACGGTAGCTCGTCGGCAGTAAATGGTTCTGGAGCAATTGGCGGTGCACTTTATTTGGGTTTAAGTAATAACTGGACAAATGGTGTTAAAGTTAGTGCAAAAACCACAATTGGTTCGTTTGGAGAATTTTTGGGTGGAGCAAAATTTTTTATTGGAAATGGGAAATTGGAGTCTGTAACACGATTGATTTATTACGAAAAAGAAAATGATTTTCCGTTTAATAATTATTATACCGGAGATGTTGAAAATCCTGGTGCTGTGCGAGATATTCAACAAGGTGCATCGTTAAATAATATGGGGCTTTTGCAGGAGATAAACTACAAATTCAACGAGAAAGAATTTTTTAAATCTTCTTTTTGGGTGGAAAATAATTGGCGGCAGGTTCAGCCAAATATGCAATCTAATTATTACTACAGTGGTACGCAGGAAATTAGCAACGAAAATATTAGAGTTTGGACAGAATATACAAACGATGTTGATTTTGTGAGGTTTAAAGCGGGTGCAGGTTATGTTAACGATATGCAGGTTTATGATAAAATTGAAGCTCAAATAATTGGCACTGAGCGCATAATTGGAGAGTTGCAGGCAACAACCGATTTTGACTCTGGATTAGGATTAAAAGCTGGTGCGAAGTATAAATATATAAAACCCAATGTTCATGCTTATTCCGATTCTGTTATTGATTACGAGCAGCATCTAGATATTTATTTTTCGTCGTTTTATAAAGTATCTCGTAATTTAAAGTTTACACTGAATTTGCGGCAGATGTTTGTGACCAATTTCAGTGCTCCTTTTACTCCCTCGTTGGGTGCTGAATATATTTTGCGTACTGGCGATAAATCGTTTTTTAAGTTTACTTCGGCAATTGCAAAAAGTTATCGTGTACCAACTTTTAACGACCGTTATTGGGGTACTCAGGGGAATCCAAATCTAGAGCCCGAATCGGGAAAGAATTTTGAATTTGGCACAAAGTTTAATTTTGATGATGGCGGTGTTAACACAACTTTAGGTGTAAATCTTTTTTACATGGATATTGACAATTGGATTGAATGGCGAAATTTTGGTGAGTGGCGTGCCGAAAATGTGTTGGAAGTGGTTAGTAAAGGAGTTGAATTTCAATCTACGAGTTCGTTCCCGCTGGGGTTTCTAAATGCAAGTTTTACTCTAAATTACACATTTAATTTAGTAGAACCAGTGGCAACTATCGAAGAAAATGGGCTGATAAATAGGCAGATGAATTATGTGCCAAAACAGATGGGAAACGGTTCGTTCGGTTTGCATTATAAAAGCTTGAGATTTTTTGCTGACGGACAATATACAGGCAAACGTTTTACCGATGATTTTGGAAACGAACTTCCATCTAATTTTATTGCAAATTGTGGAGTTGGGTACAAATTAAACTTATCAAAACATCAATTAGATTTAACGTTTGCATCCAATAATGTTTTTAATTCCGATTATCAAAACGAACGATACTATGCCATGCCCGGAAGATATTTTAGACTTGGTGTGAAATACGATATTAATATTATTAAATAACTCAAAATTAAAATGTTATGAAAAGGATGATTAATTATTTTGTAATGCTGTTAATTGTAGCGGTAGTTTTTGCAAGTTGTAACGAAACCGAAATTTCCGATCCGTTTCCAAGTGCCGAAATTGAAGGTTGTTACATAGTTAATTATGGAAATTTTGGTAGTGGTGGAGCGAGTATCTCCAAGTACGATTATATTACTGATAAAATGACCAACTTCTATTTTGAAGCACAAAATGGGGGAAATGAGTTGCTCTCAAATATTCAATATGCATATTCTGTAGAAGATAGTATTTATCTGATTGGCAATGCTGTTGACCAGCTAATTACTGTTAATCCATTTTTTGAACAAAACCAAAATGGAATAACAGGCGAGATGGAAAATCCAAGGTTTTGTATTGCCGATGGTGATTATCTTTACATCTCGTGCTGGGGCGCAAATCCTGATTATGAAGACATGCCAAACTCTTACATTGCCAAGTTTAATAGGATAACTAATACTACCGAAGAGTATTTTGATTTACCGGGCGGGCCAGAAGGGATGGCGATTGCAAACGGAAAATTATATGTAGCATTGAATTATATTAGTAAGGTTGCGGTTATTAATTTGCAGACAGAAGCTGTCTCGTACATCGAAACACCAGCCGTAACTTCGTATTTTGTGCAAGATTCTAACGATAATTTATATGTAACATTAGTAAGTACATGGTCTGATTTTTCTAATGAAACAGGAATAGGATACATTAATACTTCATCAGATGAATTAGAATCAACATACGATTTAGCCGGTGTTAGCTCTGGATACGGTTCAATTATTCAAGCTAATTCTGATTTTTCTAAAATTTATGTTGTAACGTCAGCTTACGATGCCAATTGGAATTTAACGGGGGCAGTTTCTGAATTTGATGTTGCCGGCAAAAAATTTAACGATAATCAGTTTGTAAGCGATATCTCTGGCATTTCAGGATTAGCGGTAAATCCAAAAAATAGTGATGTTTATGTTTTTGCAGCCCAAAGTGTAACATCGGCCGGATTAATGAAAATATATTCATCGGCTGGCAATTTTGTGCAAGATATTGATGTGGGTGCATCTCCAATAGGAACTCTGTTTTTAGAATAATTATTTATATCATAAAAATACTACCCAATCAATCTAGAAATACACGTATGATAATGATATATACGATGGTGGAAATTGATTTATAAGAATAGCATAATTGATAATTATAAATTATCCGTTCTTGCTGATGGATAACAACGAACTTTCGTTGATAATATCGAACTTATTTCCCTTTGTTTTAAGGAGTTTCGATTCTTTAAATTGCTGGAGAATTCGTACAAAGCTTTCTTTTGTCATGTTTGACATATCGGCCAAATCTTGGCGTGTAAGTGGTGCCGTGAACGGATTAATTTTGAAAATTTCATTTTTTAAATAGAGTAATGTGTCAGCCACTCTACCTGGCATATATTTTTGAGTAAGGTTAACCATTTGTCTAACTAACTCATTATTTCGTCTGGTGTGATGTCGTACTAATTCTATTGCAAATTCGTTATTTTCAGAAAATAATTTAGCCAGCTTGGAACTATCTATTAAACAACAAAGTACGGGAGTTATCGCCGAGATAGTAAAATTTTGAACATTACCGTTAAAAAGTCCTCCACCTGTTATAAAATCGCCATTTCCTATTAATCTTACAATCAGATTCTTCCCTTTTGAGCCTTCGATATATACTTTGGCTAACCCCTCTTTAATGCAAACTACATGAGTTGATGCCGTATTTTGTTTGATTATTGTCTCTCCGGTGTTATACTGAATTCTCTGCTTTTTTTCCATTAAAAAGTCAAGTTGCTCAATATTCAAACACTCAAAAACATTATGTTTGTGCTCTTGAAAGCAATTTTTGCAACAATCAGTGGTTCGTTTTTCGCAAGTTTCACAATCTGTATCAATAATTTTGGCCACGATAATCTGCTTTAAATGAGGTGTTTTATTGTTTTTACAGCCTCTTGATGATTTGTGTCTTTTTACTTTTCTAACTTAATAATTTATTTGATTTATAAATATGATTTATAAATCTAAACTCGATTGAACATATGATTGTTAAGCACATTGATTATAACTTGAGGGCAGAATTTAATATTTAATTTAACAGTAATTCAAAAAGTAAAGTATCACACCAAACGTGTTCCTTTTCCGGTGGCAATATTTTTCGTATTTGTAATAAGAACCTCTTTTACACCTTTGTGTTTTGCACGAAATCCGTTTTCGAGTTTTGGAATCATACCGGCACTAATAACGCCTTCGTTTTTGTATTTGTTAAAAAGGGTAGTATCTAAATCGAAAATAACACTCGATTCATCTTCTGCATCTCTCAAAACACCTCTTTTCTCGAAGCAATAAAAAAGATAAACGCTAAAATGGTTAGACAATTCGGTTGCAATTTCAGATGCAATTGTATCGGCATTTGTATTAAGTAGATTTCCGCTACCATCGT
The DNA here is from genome assembly GCA_030632865.1 of Bacteroidota bacterium. GTDB lineage: Bacteria > Bacteroidota > Bacteroidia > Bacteroidales > Prolixibacteraceae > Draconibacterium. The sequence continues at coordinate 14,118 of DAOVTY010000018.1, read as the reverse complement.
GGGTTAGCGGAGCTATTACCGGAACAATATTTTCGTTTATTAATAAACGCAGTTCGCGGGTATTTACATCGTCAACATCGCCAACAAAACCATAATCTATGTCTTTTACAGGGCGCTTTTTTGCCCGAATAAGATCGAGGTCGGCTCCCGTTAAGCCCACAGCATTGCAATTACGTGCTTGCAAACCGGCAACAATTTGTTTGTTTACCAAACCACCATAAACCATTGTTACAACCTGCAACATTTTAGCATCGGTAATTCGTCTTCCATCAACCATTTTAGTTTCAATACCCAGTTTGTCAGCAATTTCAGTTGCAGTGCTACCACCACCGTGTACCAATATTTTATATCCTGAAACTTTATTGAACTGGTCTAAAAGAGAGTTTAAAGATTCCGGATCTTCAACCACTTTCCCGCCTACTTTTATAACTGTTAGTCTATCCATGTTTGATCAATGTATTAAAGATTAATAAAGTTCTCTAAAATTTTTGCTCCCACCGATCCACTCTTTTCAGGATGAAATTGTGTAGCATAAAAATTATCTTTTTGTAAGGCTGCACTAAAAGGTAAAATATAGTTGCAAGTTGCCACGGTATGCTCTCCAATTCCAGCATAAAACGAATGTACAAAATAAACGTATTGTTTATCGTTTTCGTTTGTAAATAGATTACTTTTTAAATTAGAAATTGAATTCCATCCCATGTGGGGAACTTTAGTAATAAATTCTTCGCCAGGTTTTGGAACGAATCGTTTTACATTTTCAGCAAAAATACCTAAACATTCTGTGTCGTTCTCTTCGGAGTGCGAACACATTAATTGAAGCCCAAGGCAAATACCCAAAACTGGTTGTTTGAGCGAAATAATTAATTCGTCGAGTTTGTGTTTGCGTAAATATTTCATTGTTGTGCTTGCCTCGCCAACTCCCGGGAAAATAACTTTGTCGGCATTTCGTATTTTTTCCGGGTCAGAAGTTACTTCAGCATTTAAATCTAATCGGTTTAGCGCATTGTTTACCGATTCAATATTTCCTGCGTTGTATTTTATTATTACTATTTTCATTTTAGTTACAAGTTTCAGGTTACACGTTTCAGGAATTGTCATACACCGTTCAATTTTTTTATTTGAACCTGTACCATGCAACCTGAAACTTGTATCTACTATTTTAATAATAAATCTATCACCTCAACCATCTCTTTAAATTCCTTTTTCTTGTACAAACGGGTCATATAAACAATTTTACCGGTTTTATCTATAATTACATTTCGTGTAACCCCAGCATTTTTGGCAGCAAATGTGTAAAATATTTTACCGCCCGGATCCAGTGCCAGCGGATAAGTAATTTTCATATCATCGGCAAACTTTTTTACTTTATCGGCAGGCTCATCTAAATCAACTCCAAAAAGGGCAAACTCTTTATTATTTTTATGTTTTAGCCAAATATCTTTTTCAATATGTGGCATCTCTTTACGACAAACGCCACACCAACTCGCAGTAAATTGTAACATAACCACTTTCCCTTTTAACTCATCAGTTGTATAAATTTTTTCATTTGTGAGTTCCAATTTTATATTTGGCATTTGCTGGCCAATTTTTATAATAAAACCATATTCCTCAGGAATTTCTTGTGTAGGGATCTCTTTTAATTGGGCAAAAGAGTTTAAATAAATAAAATTTAAAAATAGAATAGTAAGTAGTAACTTCATGATTATTAGTTAAATACAACGGTTCTGTTATTATAGACAAGTAATTTTCGTTGCAAGTGTTTATAAACTGCTTGCGAAAGTACAATTTTTTCTAAGTCGCGACCTTTGCGAATTAAATTTTGAACAGTATCAACATGACTGCAACGAGTAACATTCTGCTCAATAATTGGTCCGGCATCAAGGTCGGAGGTCACATAATGGCTGGTTGCTCCAATAATTTTAACACCTCTTTTGTGTGCGGCATGGTATGGTTTTGCACCTGCAAAAGCCGGTAAAAACGAGTGGTGAATGTTAATTACTTTATTCGGATAATTTTGCACAAAATCAGCAGAAAGAATTTGCATGTACCTTGCTAAAACTACAAAATTGATTTTGTGTTTTTTCAACAACTCAAGTTCCGCAGTTTCTTGTTCTATCTTATTTTCTTTGGTTATCGGGAAATAATGAAAATCAATGCCAAAACTATCTGCAACTGGTTTTAATGTTTTGTGGTTGCTAATAATTAATGGTATCTCAACATCCCATTCTCCGGCAGTATATCGTGCTAAAATATCGAATAAACAGTGTGGCATTTTAGAAACGAAGAGTGCCATTCTAGGTGTTACATTCGAAGAGTACAAGCGCCACTTCATCTGCAGCGGAGTAGCAATTAAAGTTTCAAAGTATTCTCCAATTTTATCGGTTGGAATTGCAAAATTATCAAGCTCCCATTCAACCCGCATATAGAAAATTTTCTCCTGTCTGTCAACATGCTGGTCGAGGTAAATTATATTTCCAAAATTTTGATTTAGAAATTCTGTTACGGTTGCCAAAATTCCTTTTTTATCAGGGCAATGAATTAACAGAGTTGCAGTATTTTTCTTCTCCTGAAGTTGTTTTATAGTTTTCATTTATCATGTTTTTACCGCATAATTCTCTGATATTTATGAAGAGAAATGCAGAGTATTATATTTGGTAATTTTTGTTTTTACGTTTTCAATTTTTATAATTTCCCTTTTGTTGAAGGTAACTCAAAATTAAAAACATCTCTTTTAATTGCCATTTTAATTGCTTTTGCTAATGCTTTAAAAATAGCTTCTATTTTATGGTGTTCGTTTGTGCCTTCTGCTTTAATATTTAGGTTGCACAGTGCGGCATCGGAGAATGATTTAAAAAAGTGCATAAACATTTCTGTTGGCATATCGCCTACTTTTTCGCGTTTAAAATCGGCATCCCAAACTAACCAAGGGCGCCCTCCAAAATCTAACGATGCCATTGCAAGGCAGTCATCCATTGGTAAACAAAAACCATAACGTTCCATTCCTAATTTATTTCCCACCGCATTTTTAAAAGCTTCGCCTAAAGCCAGTGCAGTATCTTCAATTGTGTGATGTTCGTCAACTTCCAAATCACCTTTTACCAGAATTGTTAAATCGACACCAGAGTGGCGTCCAATTTGGTTTAACATGTGATCGAAAAAGTTTAACCCGGTTGCAATATTGCAAACACCTGTGCCATCTAAATTTAGTTGAATTAAAATGTCGGTTTCCTTAGTTGTTCGCTTAATTTCGGCAGTTCGTTCGGGCGATGCTACACAAGCGTAAATATCGTCCCAATCGTTGGAAACCAAAATACAGTTGTTACTAAGATTTTGCAGCTCCATTTTTTCAACCAAATCTCCATTATTAATTAGAATACCTTTTGCGTTCAGGTTTTTTGCCAATTCAATGTCGGTTAGTCTATCGCCAATTACAAAGCTATTTTCAAGGTCGTAATCACCGTTTAAATATTTTGTTAGAAGTCCGGTTTGCGGTTTTCTTGTGGACGCATTTTCCTCGGGAAAAGTTTTATCGATTATAATGTCGTCAAAAATAATTCCCTCATTTTCAAATGCTTCGATTATTTTATTGTGTGTTGGCCAAAAAGTATCTTCCGGAAAAGAGTCTGTTCCTAAACCATCTTGATTGGTAACCATTACTAATTTATAATCCAAATTTTTTTGAATAAAGTATAAATTACGAAATACCTTTGGCAGGTACTCTAGCTTTTCCAGAGAATCAATTTGTTCATTTTCGGGTTCACGTATTAATGTTCCGTCGCGGTCTATAAATAGTGCTTTTTTCATAATTCTATTTTTCTCTGTAACTACTTAGCAATATCTGTGGTTATTTTTTTTAAATCAATTGCTTAAGAGCGTTTATCAATATTTCATTTTCGTTAGATGTACCAATTGTAATTCTTAAACTATTCTCGCACAAATGTACTTTGGAACGGTCTCGAACAATTATACCTTCATCAACTAAATAATTGTAAATTCCATTTGCATCGTGCATTTTTACTAAAAGGAAGTTGGTGTCAGATGGATAAATTTTAAGAACAAATGGAAATTTCCCCAAAAGCTCAGCCATTTTTTTTCGTTCTGTAATAATCTGATTTACCCAACTTTTAACCTCCTCTTTTTTTGATAATAACTCCATTGCTTTTTGTTGAGTTAAAATATTGATGTTATAAGGGTATTTAATTTTATTCAGAATATTAATTATTTCGGGCGATGCAAATGCCATTCCCAGTCTAATTCCTGCTACTCCCCACGCTTTAGAAAAAGTTTGTAGAATAACAAGATTTTCAAAACTGTTTAATTGTGGAAGTAACGATTTTTCTGGTGCAAAATCGATGTATGCTTCATCAATAATTACTATTCCTTTAAACGATTTTACAATATTTAAAATTGCCTCTTTGTTTAAGCTGTTTCCGGTGGGGTTGTTGGGTGAACAGAGGAATATAAGTTTTGAATTAATGTTTGTTTTTGCAATAATTTTTGCAGTATCCAAATCAAAATTTTTGTTCAATGAAACTTTACAAAGTTCAACTCCCGAAATATCTGCTGCTACCTGATACATTCCGTAAGTAGGGTCGATTGTTACAATATTGTCAACTCCCGGTTCGCAAAAAGCTCGTATTAATAAATCAATTGGTTCGTCGCTACCGTTTCCAAGAAAAATTTGGTTGGCAGCAATGTTTTTTATCACTGATATTTTTTCTTTTACTTCTCGTTGTAGCGGATCTGGATAACGATTGTAAGGCTGATTAAATGGATTTTCGTTGGCATCCAAATAAACCATTGCCTTACCTGTGTATTCATCACGTGCCGATGAGTAGGGTTTTAGTGTTTGTATGTTTTTGCGTAGCAGTTTGTTTAAATTCATTTTATGTTTATTTCTTCGTCATGCCGAATTCATTTCGGCATCTCTTTTATCTCTTTCAACCTTAAAGTTACAGCATTTTTATGTGCTTCCAATTTCTCGGTTGCAGCCATTTTTTCAATTGCCGGTCCTATCTTTTTTATACCCTCTTTTGTTATTTTTTGAAATGTAATTTTTTTCTGAAAACTATCGAGATTAACTCCGCTGTACGAACGTGCCCATCCGTTTGTTGGTAATGTATGGTTTGTTCCCGATGCATAATCGCCTGCACTTTCGGGTGTAAACTCTCCTAAAAATACCGAGCCTGCATTTGTTATTTGATTAGAAATTTCGACATAATTTTTAATGCTGAGAATCAAATGTTCGGGTGCATATTCATTTATTAGGTCAATTCTCACTTTTTCATCCTTTATAACAATTAGAATGCTGTTTTTTAGAGCTTTTAATGCGGTTTCTTTTCGAGGTAGTTTTTCAACTTGAACTTCTATTTCAGCTTTAATTTTTTCTAATATTTTGGTATTGTTTGTCACTAAAATAACTTGACTATCAACACCATGTTCGGCTTGCGAAAGCAGGTCTGATGCGACAAATGCCGGGTTTGACGAATTGTCGGCAACCACCAATACTTCTGATGGACCAGCGGGCATATCAATTGCAACATCATTTATACTAACCAACTGTTTTGCTGCCATTACGAACTGGTTGCCCGGACCAAAAATTTTGTAAGTTTTAGGTACTGTTTCTGTACCAAAAGCCATGGCTCCAATTGCTTGTACACCACCTAATTTATATATTTTAATAATTCCTGAAATTTTGGCTGCATATAAAATTGCAGGGTGAATTTTCCCATTTTTATCGGGCGGCGAACACAATATAATCTCTTTACAGCCGGCAATTTGTGCAGGTATTGCAAGCATTAAAACCGTTGAAAAAAGAGGTGCTGTTCCTCCCGGAATATAAAGACCAACTTTATCGATACCAACTGCTTTTTGCCAGCAAGTAACACCGGGCGTAGTTTCAATTTTTTTAATCTCAGATTTTTGAGATGAATGAAATATCTCTATATTTTTTGATGCTAAATTAATAGCTTCTTTCAGCTCGCTACTTATCTGTTTTTCAGCTTCTATAATTTCATCTGTTGAAACCAAAATTTCTTTTAATAGAAATCCATCGAATTGCATGGTGTATTTTCTCAACGCAACATCACCTTCTTTTTTTATTTCGTTTAGAATAGGTTGTACTTTTTCATACAGTTCTGAAATATCCACGAGTGGACGTTTTAAAATTTTTCCCCAACTATTTTTATTTGGATTAATATATGTTTTCATCGTGTAGATTTTTTTGATTCTACAATTAATTTTGTTAAAGTTAGCTTTTGTACTCTCCGAGCTTAAAATATTAAAAAGATGTTATAATCTCTTTTATCTTATTTCCTGCTTTCTTAATACTTTGTACTAACTACTTTTTACTAATTATTATTCCTATTTCAAAAAATCATTTTCTCAATCGGTACAACTAAAATTCCTTCAGCACCAGCTTTTTTTAGTTTTCCTATTATTTCCCAGAAATCGTTTTCGTCGATAACAGAGTGCATCGAGCTCCATCCTTTTTTAGCAAGCGGAACAAGTGTCGGACTTTTTATTCCTGGAAGTAATTCTATTATTTCATCAACTTTTTTGTTTGGTGCATTTAGTAAAATGTACTTTTTGCCTTTAGCTCGTTGTACCGATTCGATTCGGAAAATAAGTTCATCCAAAATTGCTTGTTTGTCAGCCGATAGATTTGGAGTAGCAATTAAAACTGCCTCTGAATGAATTACAACTTCAACCTCTTTTAAACGATTGCTTACCAAAGTTGAACCGGAACTTACAATGTCGAAAATAGCATCAGCGAGTCCAATTCCTGGGGCAATTTCTACCGAGCCGGTAATTACATGAATATCTGCATTTATATTTTTTTCGGCTAAATATTTCTTTAGAATAATAGGGTAGGAGGTTGCGATTTTTTTCCCATTGAAAAATTCTAATCCGTTGTAATTTAAAGATTTTGGAATTGCCAGAGAAAGACGGCACTTGCTAAAACCTAACCGTTTTATTATAACAACGTCCTCTTGTTTTTCTAACATTTCGTTCTCTCCAACTACACCAATATCAGCAACCCCGTCTGCAACTGTTTGTGGAATGTCATCGTCGCGCAAAAATAGTGCATCCATGGGGAAGTTTTTTGCCGAAGAAACTAACTTCCTTTTTCCGATAGTTAATCCAATGCCTGCTTCGTTTATAAGGTTCATAGAATCTTCATTCAATCTGCCTTTTGTTTGAATTGCAATTTTAATTTTGTTTTCCATAGCTAATTTTATTTGTCATTTCGAAGGAAGTATTACTCATAAATCTGTTAAATAAGGGATTTCTCTTTTTAGTCGAAATGACATTATATACTTAATTTATTGTATTTCTCATTTAATTAATAAAAAAGGCTCACCGAAATTGGCAAGCCTTTTTATAATATCTTAATTCAGACAAAAAAATTACAGCCTACCTATTGATTGGTTATTACAATGAGTGCCGCGATGTAGATGTCTGTGTATCATTTTATAAATTTTAATACAATTATAATTATAAATTTGAATGCAACCAAAGCAATTTGTGTTAATCTATAAATGTTAAGCAAAACGAAACATTTGCTAATTTCTCAACAAAAAAATGGATTGCAGCGTTCAAGTTTGCTAGACCCTGAATATTACTCGGAAGGTGAAGCAAGTGGTTCGGGATTCTATATTTATACACTTAACCGGGAAGTTTATGGAATGGGAGCTTTTTTGCTTGCGGGGAGCGAGGTAATTAGTTGGATAATTAACCCAATTTTTAATAACAAAGCCCCAACTCATTTGAACCAGAGCTTTGTTATTAAAATAATATGGAATTTTTTACTTAATTTTTGCTGCAGTAATTGGCATATCACCTTCTGGTGTCGCAACAGCACCTTTCATGTTTTTACCATCAACTTTTGCCTTAATGCTTATATATTCATAATCAATATATAATCCACATTTGAAAACGCCTTCAGCATAGGTAATTTTTTTTAATTCGATTTTGTATCCATCTTCGAATTTTATAACTCCAGCAAGTGCACCTTCTTTCTCCGAAATAATTAAAGATCCTTTTTCGTATCCGTATGGAGCCGATGGAACTTCATATTTCCACTCGCCTACAATCTCTTTGTTACCTTGAGAAACTGTTGCATTTACAATTCCGGCAAACATTGCCACCATTAATGTAAGAATAACTACTTTTTTCATCGTTCTAAAAATTTAATTTGTATTTAATAATATTAAAAGTTTCAAATTTATACGATTGTTAATCTATAAAACTTGTAACTAATTGTGTTACTCATTTTATTTATACTAAGTCAAATTTTAAAATGTTTTTCTGAAAAAACAAATTAATGGGGTGGGTACACATATTTTGGGATGAATTTTTCCTGTTCAGGTTAAAAAGTCTAAAAACAGGGATGAATATTTTTGAGAAACAGGAATTCTGTTTTCAAAGAGTTTAACTTTTACAATAAGTTTTTTTCCATCTTGTTGTACAAACTCAATATTTTCTAGGTTAACCATAAATGATCTGTGGCAGCGAATAGTATAACTCTCTTTTAACGAATTTTCAATATTTTTTAACGTATTTCGTAAAAGTTTACGCTGAACTTTGTTTTCTAAAACAAAATATACCGAAACATAATTGTCTGTAGATTCTAGAAGTAACAAATCTTTTGATAGAACAGAGAATTTTATTTTACCATTTTCGTCTCTAAATACAAGCATCTGTTTTTTTACAGGCTTCGTAGCTTTAGTTTGAAGATCTTTAATTTCGGCACGCTGATTTTTATAATAAATTATTAAAACAGTAAAAGAGTATGGAAGACAAATTCCTAAAAGGGTGTATTTTATAGAGTAAATTAAATCGTTTAAAAAGTTGCCAATTGGATTGCCGTACAGTAAAATATAGACTAAACTAATGAGCGAAATTTCGATAATTAGCCAAACTAAATAGCTTTTAATTTTAAACTGCTGTTGTTTAAATATCTTTCGTAAAGGCAGTTGAGTGAAAAGAAAAACTAGTGCTGCAACAAATCCGTAACTCGAAAGGCGTAAAAATTTAATAAATCCGGAATCGGAGTACCAGCGACCAATATTAAAGGGTTCAAAAATATTTAAAAATAATGTGCTGAATACAAAAATGACTACAATTAAAAGATATCGATCTGTTTTTTTATCGATAAGGTTGAAATCGTTATTTAAAAATTTTAAATCCACTTATAATTTTTGTTTGCGCGGATAATATTAGTAAAAGTTTAAGAGAACAGATTAAAATATTGAATAAAATTATGGTAAATTTTGTCCATTAATAAATTCATTTTAAGTAATCATATTTCTTATAAATGAAAATATATTCAGCAACACGAAAATAGAAAGTAGGACTAATTTGATATCTATTTATTTAATTTTTTGAATCCACAAATTTCTGAATTGAATTTTTGATCCTTCTGCTTGCATTCCTATTGCTCCTTTTGTTAATGAACAGTTGGTGGCTTTATTTTGGAGTAGTCCGTTTACCTTAATTTCTATTGTATCGTCAAAACATGTTATATCGTAACTATTCCATTCACCTGCTTTTTTCTCGTTCGATACATTCATTTTAGCAATTAAGGGTTTAGTTTTTTCTGTTGAAACACAAACACTGTCGCCAATAGTTGCACGAACACCAACACCGTGCACAATAATATCGCCTGCACTGCCATGTTTTAACTGAGCCTGATAATGAGCAATCCAAATTTTATCTGGTTTTGTAGTGTGCAAAAATATTCCGCTGTTAGTTGGTTCTTCCGGATATCTCCATTCAATGTGTAGTTTGTAATTAGAATATTCCTTATTTGTTCTTATGTAACCTTTCGGCACACCTACCGTTTCTATAAGCCCGTTATTCACATAAAAAAAATCATCGGGACTCATGTTTTTGTCTTCCACGAAAATTGTCCATCCCTTTAAATTTTTGCCATTAAATAACGACTGTTTTTTTTGAGTAAACCCGAAGAATGACAGAAGTACGAAAATTGATACAAATATTGTTTTCATTTTATGTTGTATTGTAATTTTTATGAATATTAATAAGCTAATTTTATTTTAGCTTTTTATTTGGTTCAGCACCCATTTCTAAAATTAATTTGCCACCAGAAACTATTTCATCGTGTAACAAAAACATCCGATTTAAAGTTTTTCCATTTAACTTAACAGATTGAATATATAGATTTTCTTTGCTGTTGTTATTAGCAATAATTACAAACTGTTTTCCCGAGTAATATTTATCGCTTAACGAAATTGTTATCTCGTTAAAAATAGGACTTCCAATTTGGTATTTTGGATTTTCAGTTGCACCGGCGTCTAACTGAAATAATCCAATTTTCATTAATACAGAAAGTGAACCCATTAAGCCTTGATCTTCGTCGCCATTAAAACCAACGTAAGGCGAAACACCTGTGTAAACTGAATCGATTATCGAGCGACTCCATTTTTGTGTTAACCATGGCGCACCTATTTCGTTAAAAATAAATGCAGCTTGCATTGAAGGTTGGTTCCCGTAATTAATAGAAATATTTCTAACGCGTTTGCGGGTTTCATCAGAATGTGATTTTCCTGAAGTAAACCCGAGCAATTTAGATTGCTCAAATTCGTTATTTAGCTTGCTGATGATTGCCTCTTTTCCTCCCATTAATTTGGCCAATCCATCATAATCTTGAGGAACAAACCAAGTCATTTGTGCAGCATTCGATTCCACAAATCCATCATTTTGGTATTCGTACGGATCGTAGGGTACCCGCCAGTTTCCATCAATATCTTTTGGGCGAATAAAACCATAACTTGTGTCAAATAAATTTTTCCAGTTGTTTGAACGATTTAAAAAATAGTTGTAATCTTCTGTTTTTCCAAGAGATTTGGCAAGTTGTGCTAAAGTCCAATCCTGAAAAGAATATTCCATAGTCATTCCCGCGCCATCTTTGTGCATCCCTCTAATTCTGGGTTTATATGGGTAGGGAACATAACCATTTTCAATATACGGTTCAATTCCTCCACCTTCCGATGTATTATGTTCGTAACCTGCTTTTGCCATAATTCCGCCTGGCATGTGGTTCTTTTTCAATCCTTTGTAAGCAAGGTTAATATCAAAATCCTGTATTCCTTTCATCCATGTGCTAACAATAAATGGAGTTGACGAAGCGCCAACCATCACATAAGTATAATTCCCCCCGGATGGGCCACGTGGAATCAGTCCTCCATCGTTATAATAGTTTAGCATGGAGTTGCAAAAATCGGATGCAACTTTTGGGTAGGCCAGCGGCCAAAGTGTTGAGATGGTCCATTGTGCACCCCACATTGCATCGAAATTATGGTGGTTGAATTTTGGCTTTCCATTTTTGTCTAACGGAATTTGTTTGACCAATCTTTCTTCTCCCGTATAATCAGAATAGGTTCCGCTGGCATCGCTAATAATTCTACGACCTTGCAAACTGTGCCACAAGTCGGTATAAAAACGTATTCTATCGTTTTTAGATGCTCCTTTTACCTCTATTTTACTCAGCCAATTATTCCACTCTTCTTTCGATTCAGAAACTATTCTGTCAAAATCCCAATGCGTTAATTCAGCTTTAATATTATTTTTTGCCTGATCTTCGTTTGAATACGAAATACCGACTTTCATTAAAACTGGCTTGTTTAGATTGTCTTTAAAAACCAACATTGCGCCAGAATTATCTCCTTCAACGCCTCTGCTTTTTATAGATATTTTATTATCTGTCCATGTAACTAAATCTTCAACTGGTTCGCTTAACTCAATATAAAAGAAAACAGGTGTATCTTTTGGGCGGCGGCGAGTTGATGCATTCATTACGTATCCCGAAAATTTACGAGAACTAATTTTTTCAATTTTTCCAGCATTAATTGCACATGGTCCATTAGGTCCGTTTAGTTTAATTAGTATCGATTTTTGGTTTTGATTTTCGAATGTGTATCTATGAAACCCAACTCGGGTAGTTGATGTTAATTCGGCAATAATATTAAAACGGTCGAGTTCGACTTTATGATATCCGGGTGATACAATTTCGGTTTTGTGCGAAAATGGCGAATAATAATTATCTTTCAAATCTTTAGCTGACCCGTTAACAGGCATCACCGAAAGAGCAGAAAGTTGCCAGGCATGTACATGGCTGAAACCTTTTATTTCTTCTGTGTCGTACCGGTACCCGCTGCCCCAGGCGCCACCTACTTCGTTGTCGGGGCTAAGGTTTACTAATCCAAATGGACGGCTTGCCGACGAAAAAAAGAACCAACGAGAATTAGCTGCATCGAGATGTGGATAAACAAGATCTACAGGTTTTTCTTGTGCTTGAATGTTAGTGTTAAAAAGAAAAATTATTGATAATATTATTATAAAAGTAGTTGATGATAAGTGAAATTTCATTTTAGTTGTATATAGGTTATAAAATTAAGTTGACGAAAATAGCTTTATTCTTCCTTTTTCACCAACATAAATTTATTGTTTTCTAATTCGGCATAACCTTGGTCGTAACAGAAATAATAAATCCTACCGGTTCGGGTGGTATAAACATTAGTGTAATAATTAAAATTGAATCCTTGTTTCTCGAGAGTACTTTTAAATGTTGTAGTTTTTTCTTCAGGATTTAACGTTTCTAAAACTGAGTGATTCAGTTTTAAAATGCGATTTATTTTACGCATAAAATTTGTGGAGCCACTAAGTTTTTTATTGTTGAAAGAGTTGCGACAAAGGTCGTTGCAGAATTTTTGGTCGGCACGTCCTTTTAAAGGCTCGCCACAGTCTAAGCATTTTCGTTGTTCCATAATATCTGTTTTTGTAACGGCTTGTAGAATGTACTTTAAACAACCTCTATATTAATCCTATTCTTCTCATTTCCCAAAAACATTTTTCTGTTGCATTAATATCCACAGATGCATCATGTGCTTCGTCAAAATCTTTACCGAATAATTTTATATGCAATTCCGATAATTTAGGCCATTTATATCCATAAGGTCCCGGAAGTCTACAATAGTTAGTCGATGATTGCATTGTGCAAAGTTTCCTTTTTCTACTAAAATTACTCTGAATTCTTTTTCTCAAAAGTTCTGCTCCCAGAATCTTCTCGTCAAAACTAATATTATGAGCAACAATAAAATCAGCTTGTTCAACCAATTCATTAAACTTATTTAAAACCTTTTCGAGGTCTTCTCCTTCATTGTTAGCCTTTTCAGTAGAAATTCCATGGACTCTTGTTGCATCTATTGGAATTTTAAAGTTTTCAGGCTTAATAATAAAATCATCAGATTCAACACGGTTTCCGTTGTTATCACATAAAATCCACGCTATTTGAATCATCCTTGGCCAATTATTCAAATCAGTTACCGGAGCTTTCCAATTTCGTGGTAGTCCCGTTGTTTCTGTGTCAAAAAATAGATACATATTTTTTGTCTTTTCGTTTTTATATTAAATCCTTTTTAAATGTTTTTGTGTAACGATACACAACGGGTTTGAATAATTTTTAGTTTGGTTGCAATTAATCTTTTTTAGATTTCTTTAGTCTCTTTTCTGCTTTCTTTTCTTTTGGAGTTTTAGTAGCTTCTTTTTTTACGTTTTTCCTTGCGTCTTTACTTTTTGCCATAATATTATCTTTTAAATTTTAGTTTTTAGTTTCACTATTTTAATTGCTAAAAATCTTTTTGTTCGAACTTTTAATTTCGCAATATAGCTCAAAATCATACAGATTCAATTTTTATTTTTTTCCCAATTATTAAATCAACAACTCAACATACTGATAATTACTTTAAAACTCAAATTGTGAATTTCGAACCTGAAATCTGCTATTAATTACAACGTTTGGCTAAGAACCATACCTTTACCTTTTGGTAAAGGTATGGTTTCTTAGGTTTTGTGTGTGCCCAGCATGAGCATGTGCGCACTTGTTTAAAAGCTCTGAATAAATTCGTAAAATACAAATTTTTCGGTGTAATTAAACATAAGTGTGCATGAAAATATTTCCAGAGGGTGTAAGTCCCTTATGTGTCCCGAGACATCGGGAAAGCATTAGCAAGTGGCAAGCTGGTTTGGGGTGACCCATGCAGTGAAGGAAGCCAAACGGCAAAATCTGGTACTGACGAACAGAAAATCCGT
>DAOVTY010000135.1 GCA_030632865.1 Bacteroidota bacterium | reverse complement strand
TCTTAGAGTTTTTGAGCCTTAGTGGCTGGAAAAACTTGCCACAAAGGCTCAAAAACAGTAAGGATTCACAAAGGAATTATACATGATTATTACAATTTTTTTTTTATGATTCTATTATAGAAATAATCCAGTTCCAAATAAATTTCATCTCTAATTTCACGACATTTTTCTTTTAATTCATCACGATTTCTAAACCTTTTGTATGGATTATGAAACCCCAAATGCAGTTTGCGTTTATATTTAATTGCGGGTATTTTTAGCTCTTCGTTTGTTCCGTCGCCAACTGTAATTAGGTAATCAAATTCTAATTTATCGAATTTTGAAAAATGCACCGGTTCCGATGGTTTTAATTCGATACCAATTTCTGATAGAACTTCAATTGCCACCGGACTAATATGGTCAACCGGTTTTATTCCTGCTGAATAAATATCCAACGATTTGTCGAAACTACGAAGTATCGCTTCTGCCATTTGACTTCGACATGAATTTTGATTACTCAAAAAGAAAATTCTCATACCAATTATTAGTTTTAATAATGATTGTAAATTTAAATTATAATCATGAAAATAAAAATGGTTATTGTCATATTACATGTTGGTAATTAGCTATTTACAGCTGTTGTTAAACACTGTTTCAAAACATGTATATTTAGTTAGTTATTTTCTTCAACTTATATTTCGTAAAATACAACTCGAAAAAAATTCTAACTTTGTTAACTTACTTTATCGACTAATAATGACAGAACCATTCTATATTGCAACCCAAATCATTTTACTTTTCGGAACTCTATTTCTTATTATATTTTTAATTTATTCGGTTATCGAAAAGGAGAAAAATGCAATAAAAAAAACTATTCCTTTAATTACAATTTTTGCTGTATTATTACTTATAACAAGTTTCGGATTAATGCCTAAATGGATAGAAATTAATATAGTTGTTTTATTTCTAACTGGTTTTAGTGTAATTGTAATTCCATTTGGAAATAAACCCATTTCGTATAAAACTCCTTCAACACAATTTGACGAGCGAGACATAATGTTTTCTCGAGCGGAGTTAAAAGATGGTGCCGATAAATTTGAAAATTATTATCAGAGAAAGCCTGAGAATAAGCCGAAAGATAATCTTTTCAGAAAAGAGCCGGGTTTATTAAGTCCCGATTCAAAATTTTATAATCCTTTATATTTTAATGCTGCTGCAGCTACTTTCTCTACGGTAGATTTATTGCAGCCATTTGTAAAAGGTGAGCAGGCTAAGCAATCGGCAAATATTAATATTTCAGAAGTTTCAAATTTCATAAAAAAATGGACAATAAAACTTGGAGCTGTTGACGTTGGTTTTACGCTGCTACAACCACATCATATTTATTCGCATACCGGAAGGGGTAAAGATTATGGTAAAGAGGTTAATTTGAATCATAAATTTGCAATTGCATTTACTGTTGAAATGAACCATGAGTCGTTTAGTTATTCACCAAAAGGACCGGTAATTATGGAGTCGGCACAACAGTACTTAAATGCAGGTACAATTGCAATTCAAGTGGCTCAGTTTATTCGCAATCTTGGTTTCGATGCGCGTGCTCATATCGATGCTAATTACAATTTAATTTGTGCTATTGTGGCACAAGATGCAGGTTTAGGAACTATTGGCAGAATGGGGTTATTACTTACTCCTAAATTGGGGCCGCGGGTTAGAATAGGTGTAATTACTACTAATATGGATGTCGAAATTAACAAGAACCATATCGATTCAACCACAATACAGTTTTGCGAAATTTGTAAGAAATGTGCCGTAAATTGTCCGGCAAATGCTATTTTATTCGATTCCGGCAAAAAAGAAGGAAACTGGCAACCTTGGAAAATAAACCATGAAAAGTGTTTTACTTATTGGTGCAAGGTGGGATCCGACTGTGGCAGATGCATTACTGTTTGTCCGTATGCCCATCCCAACAATTTTATTCATAATATTATTAGGTGGATGATAAAACAAAACTCAATAAACCGTTGGTTGGCGGTAAAATTAGATGACTATTTTTATGGCAAAAAGCCTAGTGTTTTATCTGTTAAAAATTGGATGGGACTTTAAATAACTTTTGTTCTATTTCTACCTTTTATATATGAACTTCTTGTAATTCCTTCAAAACTTGTCATAATTTATTCTAAAAACTTTGAGTATTAGGGTGTAATGTCTATTTTCGTGCATCTATTATTTACGCACACCATTAGTTAATGGTATAAAACTATGAAGAAATGGAACCTAAAGATCTAAAAAACTCGAAAGAGTTGAAAAATTCGGAGAACCCGGACATTGCAAATTCTGAAAAAAACAATGTTTCAGAAGAGACTGAAAAAGTAGAAAATTCATCCGAAATTAAAGAGGAAAAATCGGTAGATTTAGAAGCTAAAACTGTTAAAGATGAGAGGGTTGTTGAAAAACCAGCTAAAATTAAAGCAGAAGATGCAGAGGAGGTTAAGGCCGATGAAACTGTTTCCGAGTCGAAGCCCCAAAAACCAAAAGCTAAAAAAGAGGAGCCTATTAAAGCTGTAGTCGAAGAACCATCAAAAGAAAAAACTACAGAGGTAACCGAAGACGTTAAAGAGTCTCCTGTTGAAATTAAAAAGACAGAAGTTAAAGTTGATACATCGGCAGAAACTGATGAGAAAGGAAAAGTCGTAGAAAAAAAGGTTGAGACTGAAGAGAAAGAACCTGAAGAAAAGGCTGCTGTTTTTAAGGAGATTTCAAAAGAGGAGAAACCAGAGGTTGTAGTTGCAAAATCTGCTAATGAAGATGAGACGAAGGAGAAGGAAAATGTTGTTACTCAACCTGAGAGAAAAATAGTAGAAAAGAAAAAAGAAGTTGTTGATTATTCTGCATTTACACAAATAGAGTTAGTTAATGCACTGCGTGAATTGCTGGATGATGATGACAAACATGATATTAAAAATGAGGTAGAGATTATAAAATCTGTATTCTACAAAAATTTAAAAGCAAATGTTGAAATTGCTAAAAAGAAATTTTTGGAAGAAGAGGGAATAGAAGAGGACTTTGTAGTAGAGGAAGATCCGTACGAAAACGACATAAAAGATTTACTCAGACGTTATCGTCAAATCCGAATTGAATTTAATAGAAAAATGGAATCGGAAAAGGAGAATAATCTAAAGTTAAAATATACGGTAATTGAGAATATAAAAGGGTTGATTAATAGCGAAGAGTCGATTAATAAAACCTTTAATGATTTTAGAGATTTGCAATACGAATGGCGCGAAATTGGTTTGGTTCCACAATCGAAAATGAAAAATTTATGGGATACCTATCATTTTCATGTTGAGAATTTTTACGATTACATTAAAATTAATCGAGAACTTCGTGATCTAGACCTTAAAAAGAATCTGGAAATTAAGATTGTACTCTGCGAAAATGCAGAGGAATTATTGGTGGAACCATCTATAATTAAGGCATTTAATATTCTTCAAAAATATCATGAACGCTGGCGCGAAGTTGGCCCGGTACCACGCGAGCAGAAAGATGATATTTGGGAAAGATTTAAAGCGGCTACATCTAAAATAAATAAAAAACATCAAGAGTATTTTGAGTCTCGAAAAGATGAGCAAAAAAAGAATCTTGAGGCAAAATCTGCTTTATGCGAAAAAGTGGAAGATATAGACATGTCGGATGTAACAAACTATAGAGTTTGGGACGAAAAATCGAAGGAGTTGGTTGAACTTCAAAAAGTGTGGCGAACAATTGGGTTTGCTCCTAAAAAAGATAACAATAAAATATATGAACGTTTCCGTAAGGGATGTGATAAATTTTTTGATGCCAAGCGCGATTTTTATACAAAAAATAAAGAGATTCAGCAAAATAACATGCAATTGAAAATTGATTTGTGCGTTCAGGCAGAGGCGTTGAAAGATGTTACTGATTGGAAAAAAACCACACAGGACTTTATCAATATTCAGAAAAAATGGAAAGAAATAGGACCAATTCCTCGTAAACATTCTGATATAATTTGGAAACGTTTTAGATTGGCTTGCGATTTCTTCTTCGATAAAAAATCAGACCATTTCTCAGGAATGGACTCCGATCAGAGTACAAACCTTAAAAAGAAAGAGGAGCTGATCGAAAAAGTTCTCAATTTAAAATCGATTGACGATGTTGACGAAAATCTTAAATCATTAAAAGAACTTCAGCGTGAGTGGACAGAAGTTGGGTTTGTTCCATTTAAAAAGAAAGACGAAATTCAGGCTAAATTTAGAGATGCAATAAATAAATTATTTGACGAATTAAATATTGACGAGGATAAACGTAATATCCTGAAATTCAGAAGTAAAATGTCTTCTTATTCTGAATCTAATCGTGGTGTGAGCAAAATGCGAATGGAGCGCGATAAATATATGATGAAGTTAAAGCAGTTGGAAAATGATCATGTTCTGTTAGATAATAATATTGGTTTTTTTGCTAAATCTAAAAATGCTGAATCGTTAATTGCTGATATTAGAAAGAAGATTGAAATGTCGAAACAAAAAATAGATTTACTAAAACAAAAAATTAGGGTAATTGATGATATGGATAAAGAGTAGTTTCTAAAATAGAATACATGAAGGTCGGTAATTTATCGACCTTTTTTTATGTTGTTAATTTACCGTACGGGACTCCGACTTTCTTAAGTCGAAGATTTTGTTGGACTTGGAAAGTCCTACTCCTAATTTTTATGCATCAAACTCAAAACTGTTGTAAGTTTCAAATTGCCAAATTTCGGAAATTTGTGAAACCGGAATTTCGTAAGGAGAGTAGCTTTTGTTAGACGAAACCAATAAAAAATTATTTTCATTTAATCGATTATAAACTATTTTAAAAACTACTCCTTCGTCTTTGGTAACAACAATGTACGCTTTGCCATTTTTAATATGTTCCCAATTCTCTACGTACGAGCAGGTGACCCACGAGCCTTCTTTTATTGGCAACATAGAATCTCCCTCTATTTGAAATGTGCGATAAGTTTTATTTTCCGACAAAAATGGCAATTTGAACTTGGGAAGTGCTGCAATAAAATCTAAATCGCCATAACTATTTGTATAACCAGCTTGTGCTTTTACGGGTACCATTTCAATATTTTCATTCCCACTATTATCAACCGAAATGGTTAGCAACCTTAACTTGTTTCCGGTGATATCAACATCAAAACCTTTTTCTATTTGCGAAAGTTGAAACTCCGATAACGCATCTAATTTGTATTTAATAAACGCATCGAGTGAGATATTAAAGTAGTTCGAAATTTTGATGAGTGTACGAAATGGTGGTTGGACACTTCTCTCGTACCCCGAAAGAGTGGTACGGGCAATATCGAGTTCGGCAGCTAAATTAACTTGCGATTTATTTTGTCGCTGTCTTAAAAATTTAAGGTTTTCTGCAAAGTGCATAAAATTAAGAATTTTGGGTTAGAAGACCGAAGATAGAAGACCAAAGTTTTGAGTTTTCTTCTGACTTCGGTCTTCCGACTTCCAACTTTTTTCATACAAATATAAAACAATTTGACTATATTATCAACAGAAAACTGACGAAATAATAGTCATTTATGAAAAAACACATTGTACATCTCGACTTAGATACCTTTTTTGTTTCGTGCGAACGATTAATGAACAGGGAGTTAAATAACATCCCTGTATTAATTGGCGGTACCAGTAACAGAGGAGTGGTTGCGGCATGTAGCTACGAAACCCGTCAGTTTGGAGTGCACTCGGGAATGCCCATGAAAATGGCACGTATTTTATGTCCTGAGGCAACTATTATTCGTGGAAACAGTAATGTTTACACCAAGTTCTCCGAAATGGTTACCGAAATAGTTAACGAACAATCGCCACTTTTCGAGAAATCGTCAATCGACGAATTTTATGTTGATGTAACCGGAATGGATAAATTTTTCGGCACCTATAAATGGGCAAAAGAGTTACGCGAGAAAATTATTAAGGAAACCATGCTTCCTATTTCATTCGGACTTTCAATAAACAAAACCGTTTCGAAAGTTGGAACCGGTGAAGCAAAGCCAAACAACGGAATTAATATTCCTGATGGTTTAGAGAAATCGTTTTTGGCTCCACTTTCTGTAAAAAAAATTCCGATGGTGGGAACAAAAACTTACCACTTATTACGAAGTATGGGAATTGAAAAAGTGAAAATGGTGCAAGAAATGCCAGTTCAGCTTATGGAAAGTGTTTTGGGCAAAAATGGAATTTCGTTGTGGAAAAAAGCACAGGGGATTGACAATTCTCCTGTTGTAGCCTGGCACGAACGAAAATCTATTTCTACCGAAAGAACTTTTGAACGCGACTCGACCGATATATATAAAATGAAAAGCATTTTAATTGGAATGGCAGAAAATCTGGCATATCAACTTCGGAAAGAAAATAAATTAACGGCTTGTGTTTCGGTGAAAATAAGATATTCCGATTTTCAAACTTACAGTAAACAGCGCCGGATTCCTTACACTTCGCTCGACCACACTTTAATAAATATCACTCTCGAGCTTTTCGAGGCACTTTACCAACGTCGGGTTTTAATCAGGTTAATTGGTGTTCGTTTTAGTCATTTGGTTGGCGGCAGCTATCAAATTCGGCTATTCGAAGATTCAGAGAAACTTATAAAACTTTACCAGTCTATGGATAAAATTAAAAATAGGTACGGTAAAAAAGCTATTAAACGGGCTGTTACAATGGGAATTGGGAAATAGTTTTTAGTCACAGTCGCAGTTTACAGTACGAACAATTATAAACAATAACAGCCGACATCGATATCCTCATTAATCAATAATCATTCATAAGTAATCAATTAAAAATGCTACTTAATTGTCACACATGGTTTAGTTTAAAATACGGTGCAATTTCGCCAGAAGAGTTGCTGAAAGAGCTATCGGGAAAAGGATACTCGGGTTTTGCCTTAACCGATATCAACAATACTTCGGCAAGTCTCGATTTTGTTAGGTTGGCAAAACGTTACAAAATGAAACCGGTTTTAGGAATTGATTTCAGAAATGGAATAGACCAAAAATTTGTTGCTTTGGCAAAAAACAATATTGGTTTTCAGTCTTTAAATATGTTCCTAACAATACAACTTCGTGATAAAATAGAGTTTAATAACGAAGCTCCCGAAATTGAAAATACATTTATTATTTATCCGTTTAAAAGAAAGAAATTCAGTAAATTAAAAGAGAATGAATTTTTGGGAATAAAACCATCAGAATTGGCAAAACTCCCTTTTTCGGAGTGGCGTTTTCATTTGAATAAACTGGTTATTCTCCAGCCAATTTCTTTTCGGAATAAGCGCGATTATAATATTCACCGGTTGTTGCGAGCCATCGATAATAATACGTTGCTGAGCCAGCTTCCACTTACCGAGCAAACTTCGCCCGATGAGATGATTATCTCGAAATATGATTTGGAAAAGGCTTTTGAGAGTTATCCCGAAATTATCAGTAATACAGAAAAAATACTTGCAGAGTGTTCTATTGAGTTTGATTTCAAAACAAATAAAAACAAACAACTATTCACACAATCAAAAGAGAAAGATTATAAATTATTGCTAAAAGAGTGTAAAAGGGGGCTAAAATATCGTTTCGGGAAACCGGATAAAATAGTTGTTGAGCGGATGGAAAAGGAGTTGAAAATGATTGTCAATTTGGGATATACTTCCTATTTTTTAATAAATTGGGATATTGTAAAATATGCGCGCAGTAAGCAGTTCCCGTATGTGGGGCGGGGGAGTGGCGCAAATAGTATGGTTGCCTATTTATTGAGAATTACAAACGTTGATCCCATTGAACTCGACCTATATTTTGAGCGGTTTATTAATCCTTTCAGAACAAATCCTCCAGATTTTGACATCGATTTTTCGTGGACCGATCGCGATGATATTACTAACTATATTTTTAATAAATATGGTTGGGATAAAACTGCATTGTTGGGTACTTACATCACTTTCAATAAAAAATCTGCTTTCCGCGAAATTGGGAAAGTATTTGGGTTGCCTGCCGATGAAATTACCCGTTTGCAGAAAAATCCTGTCCCTCAAAAAAATGATCAATACGGAGAGTGGGTTGTTCGTTACAGTAAACTAATTTCGGGAATACCCAGCCATTTGAGTATTCATGCCAGTGGAATTTTAATTTCCGAAAAGCCCATAAATTATTATTCTACAACGCATATTTTACCCAAAGGTTTTCCCACAACTCATTTTGATATGCACGTTGCTGAAGATATTGGTTTGTACAAATTCGATATTTTAAGTCAGCG
>DAOVTY010000262.1 GCA_030632865.1 Bacteroidota bacterium | reverse complement strand
ATTGTAGAATTTGATGATAAAATTCCTGAATCTCCAACTCCAGATAAATTTGATAGGTGGACGGGAAAAAAGTTATAATAAGATTTATGCTTTTTGCTTCTTATGTATTTTTAGAATAGTTTCACCACCAGCCATTAAATCTGAAATTACTTTAGTTTTTGGAAATTGCTCCAAAACAATTTTAAAAAATACTGTAATTGGTATAGACATAATTAATCCGGGAATACCCCAAATAAATCCCCAAAGCATAAGCATAATTAAAATAGTAATAACATTTAACGAGAAAGTTTTTCCCATTAGAATTGGTTCTAAAACTCCTCCAAATAGAATCTGAACACCAGTTATTACAAGTATAAAAAACAAAAGAGTTCCGGTTGGATCGAGTTCAACAAAAGCAAAAAGTGTTAACAGTAAAACAGAAATAACAGACCCAATCATTTGAATGAAATTAATTGTAAAAGCTAACAATCCCCAAAAAATTGGAAAACTTATATCGAAAAACAGACAGGCAAGACTAAAACCAATGCCAGTTAGCAGACTTACAAAAAACTTTACTTTAACAAACCTGATTATATCCTTCTCAATTGTCATAAAGGTTTTTATTGAAGAGTATTTTTGTTTAAACAAGGTGTTATTTAGTATGTTTTGAAAATTGATAGATTCTGAGAGTAAAAGAATTATAAAAAAAACTGTCATTAATATCATAGAAAGTGTATTCTGAATAAAATCTAGTGTTGTACCAAATCTGCTAAAAATATTCTCACTTTGACAATAATGCCTAAAAATAGTTTCCCCTTCCAACCTTTCTACTCCAAAAAAAGCTTCAATATTTACAATAAGTGATACAATTTTTGTTTCAGCATTTTCAATAAATACTCCTTTTGTAGCTATTATTTCATTAGTGGTTAATTGAATTAATTCTCCTCCCAGTTTTAAAACGCCTATAATTATTAGAATTACAATAAAAATGCTTACTGGTTTGGGCACTCTTCTTTTTTGTAGCCAGCGCATTAAAGGTAAAAACAGTAATGCTATAAACATAGATAAAACCAGAGGAACAAAAATGAATGATAATGTTTTTAGTAAATAGAAAACAAGAGGAATTACAATTATAAGTAAAAGTAAATTTGTTGTTTTATTATCTTTCATCTGTTTTAAATTATATTAAGAATAAAGATGCAATATATGAAATGATTTGCCTGTGTCTGCTAAATTTTCTGTTTGTATATTGATATTTAATTTGTTGCATAAAAAAAAGGCCTCTGCAAAGAGACCTTTTAATTTGAAAATATAATTTTTCTAAAATCTTTTTTCTTTGATACGGGCTTTTTTACCAGTTAATTCACGCAAGTAAAATAACCTTTTTCTACGAACACTTCCATGTTTATTAACTTCGATGCTGGCAATAAATGGAGAATACAATGGGAAAATTCTTTCCACTCCAATATTCCCAGAAATTTTACGAATTGTAAAAGTTTTGGTACTACCACTTCCTCGTAATTGAATTACCACACCACGGAAATTCTGAATTCTCTCTTTAGAACCCTCTCTAATCTTGTAACTTACAGTTATTGTATCGCCTGCGCCGAACTTTGGAAGTTCTGTTTCGGTTGCGAATTCGTTTTCTACAAATTTTATTAAATCCATTTCAATAATTTTTTAAAGTTGGCAATGTTATCAGTCGGTAGACGGACAAGAGATTGCTTTAATCGGCTGGCAAAAGTAATAAAAATTTCTTTTCGCCAAACTAAAAAAGCTATCAATATTCATTTGTTAATTGATTCTTCAGTTTTCAATAGTAACCCTAATAACTCGGTGTTAGACAAATAACGAACTAATCTTACTTTCTACTAAAACTTTCTACTCTATATTATTTTTCTAATGTCTACCACCAATCATTTTAAAATGGTCGCCGGTACTTTTCACAAGTGCTTTTCTCCACCATTCTGGATAACCCGGTTGGTTGGGAGAAACTGGCATACCATCTTTTGTACGCAAAAACTCACCATCTTTTTCAACTTTTATATTACCATCAATATATTTTACTATAAGAAACTGGCTTAACTCTTTCCATGTTTGTGTCATATTGTTGGCTTCGTTTACAGAGTATTCAGTTAGAAATTTTATAGCTTGATTTTTATCAGTTTTATACAATGTTTCTGCAGCTTTATCAATTAGCGGCACATACGAAACAAATTTATCTTCCAGATTTTTTTGAACTTTCTCAACATCTTTAATCATATAGTTGTAACGTAAGTACGTTAAGTTTGTAACCAGATTAAAAACCCAGAAAGCAGCAGTTTCGCTGTAAGTTAAAATGTCTCCGTTTCCAACTTTAAAACATTCGGGTATTTCTGTAATTCCACAATACATTGGTGTGTAAACTGTACTTGACGCATCGTCAACACCAAACCAAAGAATTCCTCCAATTGGGTCGGGCAACCAATTTCTGCTTTGTGTTACAAACGAAAATCCTGTTTGCTGAGTAGAAATTGCACGCTCGTTACAATATTGAACAGAGTCAACTTCCCATGTTAATCCACGCCAACGATATGGAAGTTCAAACGGACCCGCCCCAATATCTTTGGTCATATCCAATTCAGTTCCTTCAAAGTGGTCGCGCATCATTCCCATAACATCCTAAACAGAAACTTTTTTACTAGGTTTAACCCACAATGGTATTCTGTTAGTAGGGAAATTATTTGCTCCACCATGTTCAACTTTCCCCATTGCATATTCAGTGTAATCCATCATTCCATCGGCTACTTTGTTAAAACCTGCCCAAACACGAGCATCACAAAAACGTGCACCTCCAAAATCTACCGGCGCATAAACATCGGAAAAACTAAAATCTTTATCTGTTCCATTGTACCAACCTTTTTCGCGTGCAAAAGAGATAACATCTTCCGCATAAATACAATTATCCGAATCATTGAGAGGGAATGTTGTAATTCGTGCTTGATTTGCGTGTCCACTAATATATCCTTCCGGAATTTTTACTGCCACCCAAACTGCACCTTTTTCACCTTCGCCTTTTCCAATTAGTTCTAAAATCCAAACTTCGTCTTTATCGGCAATAGAAAAAGATTCGCCAGAACTGTAGTATCCATATTCTGCAACCAGGTCGGTAATTACTTTTATCGCTTCGCGAGCAGTTTTTGAGCGTTGCAATGCAACATAAATTAAACTGCCGTAGTCCATAATTGCACCCGATTGCTTCGAAAGTTCGACACGACCTCCGTAAGTAGTTTCGCCAATTGCTACTTGAAATTCATTCATATTACCAATTACACTATAAGTGTGTGCTGGTTGCGCAATTTGTCCAAGGAATTTTCCTGTGTCCCATTCATAAATATCGCGCATTGCACCTGCAGGGTAGTCTTTTGCCGGCTGAAAATATAGTTCGCCATAAAGTGTGTGCGAATCGGCCGCATAAGTAATCATTGTTGAACCGTCAACCGATGCTCCTTTTGTAATAAGGAAGTTGGTACAACCATTTGAGATTTGGTGGTTTGCGAGTAAGAATACTAACACAAGTATTCCTAAAGTTGAAATCTTCTTCATATTTGAATTTATTTATTTTTACAAAAGCAACAAAGATATATAAATAGTGAATGTTAGTTATGATATTTATCGTATAGAAATACCAGACCAAAATAATTCAAAAATTGCAAAAATTATGTTTAAAAAATAATTGAGAGTTATCTTTAAAAATTGGATTTCAATAAAAGGTAATCCTAAATTTACATGTTTGAAAACATAGTAAAAAGAAAAGAGTCGCGTAAATGTTGAATGTCAGTCTTTTATGTTGCTTTATGTTGTGTGGCATATTGTTTGTGTGAATTGTAAAGTATAGTTTGGTATACTATTAAAAACCCAAATTTATAATTTCCTTAAACAAAAAATAGCATGAATAAATTTACCCAAAGCAGTATAAACAAATTTGTGTAAATACCTCCCCGGCAGTTTTCCCCAACCGGGGAGGAAGAGTTTACGCATTACCACTGTTTGCACCACCGGTACACACGCAGGGGAATATTTTGAAATTATATTTCAGAAGATATTTAAGTATTATCCTCTATTCATCTGTTAGTATGTAACAGGTTTCTGAAAATTACAAAAATCGAAAATAAAATTATTAAAGAAATGAAAAAAGTTATACCAGTATTGTTGCTGATTTTTTACACTTACAGTGGATTTAGTCAGTATAAAACTCGCTTAGTTACTCACAGTACCGATCCGGT
>DAOVTY010000300.1 GCA_030632865.1 Bacteroidota bacterium | reverse complement strand
GTTAATGACGAACTCAGCAGAGACAACCCATCTTCTATGTTTGTAACCTTGTTCCTTTGCATAATCGATTTGTCCACCGGTGAAATATCATATACAAACGCGGGGCATAATCCACCGCATATAAAAAGGGTAAATGGCGATTTTGAAACTCTAAATACGCTTCATGGACCGGTTGTGGGTGCCATGGAAGATTTTGCTTATGGCGAAGATTCTGTAAAATTGAATGTGAACGATTACATAATTTTATTTACTGATGGTGTAAATGAAGGCATGGATAAGGATAAAAATCTCTATTCTGACGCCCGGTTGGTTGAAACATTAAAAAGTGACAACTCGGACAATATAAAAGACCATGTATATACATTATTCAATTCGGTTATGGAATTCCAGGGCGATGCAGAACAATCCGATGATATAACCATTTTAGGTTTTGAATATCTGGAGCCCCTAACCAACAAAATTCTTTATTCTACTTCAATTACTTTAAAAAACAAATTGGAAGAGATTGACAGGCTCAACGAACATTTCGAAGAGTTTTGCGAGACACATCAGATTCCTCAAAAAACTTTCATGAAATTCAATATTGTTTTCGATGAATTGATTAACAACGTTGTTTCTTATGCTTACAAAGACGATGAGGAACATAATATTGAAGTGATAATTAATATTACTGAAGACCAACTTGTGGTTTCAATTGAAGACGATGGGATAGCTTTTAATCCATTCAATCTTGCTACTCCCGATACAGCGGCAAGCATCGAAGACCGTGATATTGGAGGACTTGGTGTTCATTTGGTTAGAAACTTAATGGACAATTTTAGTTACAAGCGTTTTGTAAAAAAGAATATGACAACATTATATAAAAACATAAAATAAGATAATTATGGAAATCAAAATTACAACTGAAGAAAATTTCACAGTAGTATCCGTTGATGGAAGTTTGGATACAAACACTTCTAAAGCGGCACACGACCAGCTAAATAAATTAGTTGATGATGGAAAGACCAAACTATTAGTTGATTTAACCAACCTCGATTACATTGCCAGTTCCGGGTTGCGCATTTTACTTGCCACATCAAAAAAACTTAAACCGTTAAAAGGTGAAATGAGAATTTGCGGATTAAACGAAACGGTAAACGAAGTTTTTGAAATTTCAGGTTTTACCATGATTTTTAATGTGTTTAAAACAGAGGAAGAGGCAAAAGAAGGTTTTTAATCAACTTGTCTCAAATTAGTTCTTTTCTTGCTGAAAAGATATTGCATTCTTCCAAAAAAGGCTTCGTTAATAGCGAAGCCTTTTTTTATTACTCAATTTGAAATTAATAGCAAACATAATTTAATCCCTATCCACGAGAATTGATTTTCAGATAAAAAGAATCAAAGATTTTAAATGTATACTTTTTGTAACACGCTTCATACTTACTCCTACTACCATTTTTCGTTTATTGAGTTAATATTTTATTCAAAATGAAAAAGAAAAGGATTCATGATACAATGGAGCTTGAAGAAAGAATTGAAATTCTAAATAGGACTATGAAGATTAGAAAATCAATTCTGGATAAGATGTTGAAAATATTGAATTCAAAAAATAAATTTAAGGAGTAAAGAATCATTTAATTTTTAATAACTAAAACTAAAACAATGAAAAAAGTTGAAGCTATTATTCGAAAGTCAAAATTCAAAGTTGTAAAAAAAGCTTTGGTCGAGGCTGGTTTTGAGTTTTTCACTTATTGGCTGGTAAGAGACAAAACCGAAGAAAAGGAGAAACGAATGTATCGGGGAGTAGAATATGAACCACCTGCATCGGAAAGAATTTTATTGACACTAATTATTAAGGATGAACATTTAGAACAAGCGACATCTATAATTGTAGAAAGTGGAAAAACAGGAAATGCCGGTGATGGTAGAATATTTGTTTACGCACTGGAAGATGCACTGCGCATACAAACCGGAGAACATGGCGATAATGCAGTTCCTTATTAATGGTTTTTATCAATAAAATTTAAAGAAAAAACAGATGGATACAATAGGATTAGATACCTTATGGGTATTAGTAGCTGCAGTGTTGGTTATGATAATGCAGGCAGGTTTTGCAATGGTTGAATCGGGTTTTACAAGAGGTAAAAACTCCATAAATATATTAATGAAAAATCTTATGGATTTTTCGATGGGTGCTCTCATTTTCTGGATAGTTGGTTACACAATAATGTTTGGTGCCGACATAGCCGGGATAATAGGAAAACCGGAGCTGTTCTTCAATAGTTTAGAAGTGGATGGAATCCCGCATTTGGCAAGTTTGATATTTCAAACCGTATTTGCTGCTACGGCTGCTACAATTGTTTCTGGTGCTGTAGCAGAACGAACAAAGTTTTCTTCGTACATAATATTTACGGTTGTAATTACAGCAGTAATTTATCCGGTCTCAGGACACTGGATTTGGGGAGGTGGCTGGTTGTCAAATTTAAGTACTCCTTTTCATGACTTTGCAGGTTCTACCGTAGTTCATTCAGTTGGAGCCTGGGTAGGTCTGGCAGGTGCAATTGTAATCGGACCACGTTTGGGTAAATATAAAAGTAATGGAAAAGTAGGTGCAATTCCGGGACATAACCTAACAATTGGTGCACTTGGTGTTTTCTTACTCTGGTTTGGCTGGTTTGGGTTTAATGGTGGTTCCCAGTTAGCCATTAGTGGTGTTGATAATGCAATTGCCGTTTCAAAAATATTTGTGAATACTAATCTAGCAGCAGCAGCAGGAGCAATGGCAGCAATGACGGTTACATGGATAAAATTCAAAAAACCGGCTTTGAGTTTAACCTTAAATGGTGCATTAGCTGGTTTGGTCGCCATTACCGCGGGTTGTGATATAGTAACACCCGGAGGAGCTGTTTTAATAGGTCTAATTGCTGGTGTAGTACTTGTTTTAGCTGTTGAGTTTTTTGATAAAAAACTTAAAATTGATGATCCGGTAGGTGCGGTTTCTGTTCATGGAATAAATGGTGCACTTGGAACTATTTTAGTAGGAATATTTGCTACCGATGGTGGATTGTTTTATGGCGGTGGAGCTAGCTTATTGGTTTCACAATTAATAGGTGTTGTTGCTGTAGGAATATGGGC
>DAOVTY010000181.1 GCA_030632865.1 Bacteroidota bacterium | reverse complement strand
TTTTAAAAATCAATTCAAAATAACTTTTGCTATTCTACCACCTGCACCGGCAGCAAAACCACCAAGCGTACCGGGTAGTGGTCGGAAAGTATAAAAACCATTTTTGTTCACAAAATTCCATGTTTTACCGTTGTCAACAGAAATATCGCACCCTGTTTTACCAATAGTAAAAAAGAAATTTTCTTTTTTGTTTGAAATAAACTGTACACATGAGCGATATTCTTGTGGCATTTCTTCTGCAAGATTCCATGTTTTTCCACCATCGTTTGTATAAGCCGAAATATTTTTATTGAGTTCGGGTTTATCAAAAGTCCCGCCCACAATTACTCCTTCGTTATCGTTTTTAAATGAAATAGAAAAAATACCGGAAGAAGATTCTCCGCTAACAATAGGCGTTTCTGAAACATTCCAGGTTTTCCCAAAGTTTTCAGAATAAAAAACTCGTGCAGATTTACCTCCACTTGCAATCCATGCTTTTCCTGAAGAACGAAATTCGATACAAGTATTCGATGCTGCAAAATTAGCTTCACCCTCTACAATATTTGGAATTTCAATTGTCCTACTCCAATTTCGTCCACCATCTTCAGTTCGAATTATAAATAACTTCCCGCCAATCGGATCA
Organism: Bacteroidota bacterium; assembly: GCA_030632865.1. GTDB lineage: Bacteria > Bacteroidota > Bacteroidia > Bacteroidales > Prolixibacteraceae > Draconibacterium. Next base: position 6,001 of record DAOVTY010000181.1, on the reverse strand, counting down.
CTAATTGCCAATCCATTTAAAGGGGTTGCAAATTTTAAACTATTAAAAAAAAGTCCTTTTGTTGAATCCTGAAAAACAATCTCCCAGTTTTCGCCACCATTTTTGGTGTAATATCCAAACTGTGGGCCGGCAACTCCAAAAACCATCGCACGGTTTTTATCCCATGCGTGAATACTGCGGAAATCATTTTCTGTGGCACCAGAAATATGATTTACTTTCCACGTTTCTCCGGAATCTACAGAAACCAAAACTGTACCCTTTGAACCACTTGCCCAAACTACATTTTCGTCAACTACAAAAAGTCCTCGTAAACTTGCATCGGTATTTGTTTGCAATTCTGTAAACTGAAATGCCATTTCATGCTTATCGTAATTATCACATGATAACAAAATAATGAAACTCACTAAAAATAAATTGACTAATATTTTCATCTTATTATTAATTTTAGTTTTTCAACGTTATTATATGGAACTCGCTTATAATGATTCTCCTGTGTTAATCTGATGCCGGATGCTCGATGTATATTTTATTTTGTCGTCAAAATACAAATTAATAATTAAAATAGTGTTGCATATTTTGGTGCCACTTTGCAAAAGCGATTTACTACAACGTTTATTGGGTACACCAACAAATTGCGTTGTTTGGAATATTGACTTTCGATTAAAAGATATACTTTTGATAAAATAATTTTAACTCGATGGAAAACTTTTCTAATTCTATAGTAACTCCCGAAAACTTACCCGACATTAAGCCGGAAACTTTTAATTTGTTGGATATAAAATACAGAGCTATTCTATTTATTAGAATAGCAATATTTATGCTATTTGTAACTGGAGCTTTTATCTTGTTTCTAATTCTATTTGACGAAAAACCTGCAGTTGGATTTATCATTTCAGCCATTTCTGCTATATTAATTATAGTAGTGTTTACAATAGTTATTACAATTTTTGGATTTCCGAAAAAAGGTTATTTGGTTCGCGAAAAAGATATATCATTTCAAAAAGGATTAATTGTATTTAAATCTACATCTGTACCATTCAATCGCATTCAGCATGTTGAAGTTAATCAGGGAATTCTTGCAAAAATATTTAATCTTTCGTCGGTTAAAATTTATACAGCCGGAGGTAATGCAAGTGATTTATCTATTCCAGGGTTGCCGGTAAAAGTTGCTCAAAACTTAAAAGTTTTTTTATCTGAAAAAATTAGTAAGTATGAATAATATGGATCTTTCGAAACCCAGGCGGCAGTCGGTTAAGGGGTTGGTGCTTATTTTTATTCAGGGGGCACGACAATCTATCAGAATATTTTGGCCCTTAATTTTGCTGGTAGTTCTTCAGAATAAAATATTAGACAATAGATTAATTTTAGGCTTAATTTTAGTTGTTATTTTTTTATTGCTAATTATACATACAATTCTGTTTTATCTCAATTTCTATTTTTATGTATCCAATGGCGAATTTATTTTAAAAACTGGCTATTTACGTAAAAAAATACTTACAATTCCACTTGCGAGAATTCAAAGTGTTAACACCAAACAGAACCTTATTCAGCAACTATTAAATGTAGTGTCATTAGAAATTGACACGGCAGGAACAGCTGGTAAAGAATTAAAAATTCATGCACTTGAAAAAGCGTTTGCTACCGAGCTACACAATAAATTACGTTCAGTAAATTTTGAAAATGTAGAGCTTGAAAATAGTGAGATGATTGATGCTAAAAAGAGTTCTGAGAAACTTATATTGAAACTCTCACCGTTTGATTTGTTGAAGATTGGAATCAGTCAAAATCATTTCCGTACCGGACTAATTATTCTAGCGTTTGGGTTTCAGATTTTTCAAAAATTACAAGATGTTTTCGCAGATAAAGCAGATGAATATTCCAATGAATTGGCAAACTATATTTCAGGTTCTAATGTCGCATTAATTATTTTTCTTATTATTTTCTTTCTCGTTGTTTCAATTCTATTTTCACTATTCAGAACGGTATTTAAATATTTCGATTTTAAATTGCTGAAACAAGAAAATGCCTATCGTATTGAAGCTGGCCTTATAACCAAACGAAATGTTGTTTTACCGTATAATAAAATTCAGGAATTAAATTGGGAAACCGGCCCGCTAAAGAAAATGTTTGGCATTTATCATTTGATTTTTAAACAAGCTGTGAGCACGCAAAATAAAAAAGTACAATTAGTTGATGCACCAGGTTGTTTAACAGAACATTTGCAGTTGTTAAAAGCTGATTTGTTTGGAGACGAGGTATTGGATGACACTTCTAAAATTTATTCAAACAGTTACTATTTCTGGCGGTTGTGGATTATAGTTGGGTGGATTCCAGTTACTTTGCCATCTCTGTTTTTATATACTGAATGGCAGTTTTGGGGCAGCGAAATTTTGTGGCTTTTAGTTTCGGCGGGTTATAATTACTTAACTCTGAAAAAGAGATATTTTAGAATTAATAAAGACCAAATAAGAATTTCGAAAGGTGCCATTTCGCATAAACTAACTCAAATGGAACTGTATAAAATTCAGTCGGTTGAATTCCGGCAGACCATTTTTCAAAAACGAGGTTCGCTTGCGAGTCTGACATTAATGAATGCTTCCGGATCGATGACAATTCCGTATATCGACGAAACAATTGCGAAACAGATATATAACTACTGTTTGTATCACACCGAGATTTCTGAAAAAAGCTGGATGTAGAATTATTTGAATAGTCCTTTATAATAGCTCTCGCTGAATGGAATACTAAAGGATTTGTACCTCATGAACTCTACCTATTTAATAGGTCACATTATCTAAAATAGTGTAATCTCTCTCTATATAATTATTAGCGATATCTGTAAATGCTATAATTTTCTTATTCCTAAAGGTTTTTGAATATTCGTTGTGATAGAAATAGGTTTGCCAAATTGAGGGAACCCATTTTCTGTCCATTTGAATTTTTGTGCTCGTGTACTTCGTTCAGCACATTTATTACTCGATTCTTTTTTTGCATGATAAACAATCCAATCTTCAGTGCCATCAGGAGATTTGGTGAAACAATTATGCCCGGGCCCAAAAACACTACTATCTCTAGATTGTTCAAAAATCTGAGTTTCAGATCTTAACCAGGAATCTGGATTTAATATATCAGCATCTTTATCAGCTACAAAATATCCTAATCCATAATTGTCATCCCAGCAAGCGCCTGCAGAATAAATTATAAATATTTTATCTTTTGGACCTTCTAAAAACTGAGGACCTTCTAAAATTTCTCTTGGAGGAGTTTTTTCCCAATCGTAAATTGGCAACCCTAGAATTATCTCTTCTCCAACTGTCGTAGGGGTAGTCATTTCTGCAAGTACAATGCCGCTTTGAGTACCAATGTATGGGGAATATGCAAAATAGCGTTTTCCTTTATAATCAAAAATATGTCCATCAATTCCCGGAGATTTAGTTTCTACTTTTCCAAGATCCTCCCATGAATCTTCAAATGGATTTTCAGAATTGTTCTTTAATACAAAAACATGTCTCGAAAGATCCACGGGATTATCCTTGTCAGTTGCAGAATAATAGATGTACCAAGTGTTGTCTATAAAATGAATTTCCGGAGCCCAAATACAACATGAGTTTTCACCCGTTGCTGGAGGAAACCATATTTCTTTTGCTTGAGACTCATCTAAGTCTGTAAACGACGATGTTTTCCATAGTTTAAGTCTATCGCCTTTTGTTACCATACAATAGTAGAATCCATCATCATGTAGAAAAACGTATGGATCGGGGCCATCGTCGAGAATAGGATTATTAAAGTATTCTATTACAATCTTATCTTTGGTTCTTTTAGTATTAGTGCACGAATTAAAAATGGAAAAACTTAGGATAATTAGAATTCCTGTAGCTATGTGTTTTATTGAATTTGTTTTCAAAATAATAAGTTTTAATAATTTTTCATCAGCATTAATTGCCACGGCAAATAGTTATAGTCATAATTAGAGTCAATAGATTCAGCATCGAATGCTTGAAACAAAAGTTGAAGGTTATAATCTTCAATTTCAAGTTTCTGATCGTACCCAGAACGAATGAGTTCCGGATGGCTAACCTGATCGTAAACTGCTTTGCTACCATCTTCGTTAAATAGATTTGCAGGGTCGCCAATGAATTCATTTGCACCGCGTTCTACACGCTCCCACGGACCTTCGAGTTTGTCGGCAATCATTGCAAACATAAACCGGTTTCGGCTCTCCCAGTAGTTTTTTCTTGTGGGATGTGGATAGACTGCTTCCAAAAGATTTAAATACTTTTTCTCTTTTTTTACGTAGTAAATATGACTTCCTTCATGAAGTCTCCATCTACCAATTTCATTTTCATTTCTTTCAGATAAAACAGTCTCTTCTTTTTCGTTGGCAAACCCGTTGGGAAATTCTTCGATGGGACTTTCAAAACGAAACAGAGAACCTTCGTGATCTGTATAAAACAGGTGTGCTTTAACATCATCGCAAATAACCCAAAAGTCAATCCAAAAACCATCGTTCATTTTTCTGGTTTTTATAATTTGCTGTTCCGACCAGCCATGAATATCTTCAATGTCAGGATTTGTTAGATATATTGGCATTAAATCTGGTCTTCCTTTAACCAGAGTTTGAGCCACTATGTACCACAGCTTTTGAGGTTCAAAATAAAATATCTGTGGAGCCACAATTATTGATTCAGTAATTTTTCCAATATCATGTCTTTCTGCAGTATTTAATTTCTCTAAAGTTTCTGCAGCAACATAACCCAAACCTGAACCACCTTTGCTTAGGTGAGGCATTTTGTCTCGTGTTTCGTAAGTTGCTTTGCTCGTATAAAACAGATGATATTTATTATTGAAGAAAACAATCGTTGGGTCTTTTACAGAAATTTCGTCGAAAGTTCCGGCAGGGCCTTTTTCTAAAATAGGTTCACTAACAGTCCATTTATCATATAAAATCTCTTGTTCTGGCTGATTTGTTGATTTTTCTGAGTTATTTGCCGTTGGTGTGCACGAGCTAAAAAACAAAGCGAGAATACTTAATAGTACTACATTTTTAAGATTTTTTTTCATGAGTAAAGATTGATTATAGGTTAATAGTTTTTCATTAATATCAATTTCCATGGTAATTCATCGTACTTATAGGTGTCAGTAAAATGAGACCCATCAAATGTTTGAAATAACATTGTAAAATTATAGTCTTCAATTTCAAGTTTTTGATTGTATCCTGAACGAATCAGTTCTGGGTGGCTTACCTGTGTATATTGAGTTGTTTTTTCATTTTTTGAATACAAATTTGCAGCATCAGCAAGGAATATATTTTGGTCTTTTTCAAGTCTTTCCCATTCCCCATTCAGAGAATCTGCTGTCATTCCGAAAATAAATCTACTTCGTGCATCAACATCATCTTCTTTGGAAGGGTGTTTGTAAGCTCCCTCTAAAAAAGCTAAATATTTATTTTCTTTTTTCACACGGTAGATGTGAACTGCCTCGAACATTTTCCATGCTTTATCTTCTTTAATATGATTTACAAAAAGAGCTAATTCTGGTTTGCTTTTAGAAAAACCTTCAGGAAAAGTATTAAGTGGACATTCAAGTCGCCACACCGATCCTTTTTGGTCTGAATAAAACATGTGGGCATTTTTATCATCAGCAATCACCCAGAAATCTATCCAGAAACTATATTCAGATCTTGCTGTTTTTATCTTAGTAATTTCCGACCAGCCATTTACATTTTCAATATCTGGATTAGTTATATAGATTGGCATTAATCGTGATTTATTTCCTTCAATTACTTTTGTGTGTGCTATTATGTACCAAAGTTTTTGTGGCTCAAAATAGAAAACTTGGGGTGCAATTACCATATCGCCTACAATAGAATCGATGTTGAAACGCTCGGTATTATTTATATTTTCGAGAGTTTCGGCACTTGTATAAGCGCAACTTATACTGTATCGCTCTTTACCATCAATTTGTATTTTTGATTTTGCAGTATAAAATATATGGTACTTAT
>DAOVTY010000137.1 GCA_030632865.1 Bacteroidota bacterium | reverse complement strand
TTTATCTCCCACGTCATATCTTTTACCGTTGAATTTCATACCATACATTGGGTGAAATTTAACCATCTCGCGCATTGCATCTGTTAATTGTATTTCGTTGTTTTTACCCGGAGCTGTTTTTTCTAGATAATCAAATATTTCTGGTGTAAATAAGTATCTACTTGCAACTGCCAGATTTGAGGGAGCTTCTTCAATTGAAGGTTTTTCAATCCAATCGTTTGCTTTTACCACTTTCTCCGATATCTTTTCACCATCAACAATGCCATACCGACTTACTAATTCTGGTTTTACTTCCTCTAGTGCAATTACAGAGCTTTTGGTTTTATTATAAACATCTATTAATTGTTTTGTTATTGGGCCATCATCACTTTTAACCAGCGTGTCGCCAAGAAGTATAACAAATGGTTCGTTCCCTACATGATATTTTGCATGAAGTATTGCATCGCCCAGACCATTCATCTCTTTTTGCCAAATGAAATGAATATTAGCCATATTCGAAATGGAACGAATTTTATCGAGCATCTCCAAGTCTTGCTTTTTTAGAAGCGATTCTTCTAATAGCGGACTTCTGTCGAAATGTTCTTCAATAGCTCTTTTCCCTCTTCCAATAATCATTAAAATATCTGTAATACCACTTTCTACAGCTTCTTCAACAACATATTGTATTACAGGGGTATCTATAATAGGAATCATTTCTTTGGGCTGCGATTTAGTGGCAGGTAAAAAACGTGTGCCATATCCAGCCGCAGGAATTACTGCTTTTTTTATCATTTATTTAATTGTTAACTATGTTTGGTTTTATTACTTCTATTTCATTATTGCTTAGTACATCTTTTAGTTTACTAAACGTCGATTCGTTTTCGTATGTACCAATTATAGCACCGCCAGAACCAGTGAATTTTGCACTTGCACCAGTAGATCTGGCTAAATTAACCATTTCAACATTTCCTTCAGAAATGGGAATGAGCTGTTTTCGAAGGTCAAAATTTTCGTTAATTAAATTGTGCATATTTTTACGATCGCCATTGTAAAGAGCTTTTTTAAACTCTTCTGTAATTTCACTCCATCTATTCATTGCGTCAAGCACTTTCTTTTCGCCAATGTTAAACCTTGCCTTTAAATTGTTGTGTATAACTTCTGTTCCTTCCGAAAGGTTCTTGCGAAAAGCAATATAAAAAAGTGGAAAATTATCGGTTGGCAAAACACTGTATTCTCCGTAACCCTGTATTTCCATAATTTTTTTGTCGAAATTCATGAAAACAGGTTTCTCAAAAGCTTGAGCCACACGATCTTGCAAACCTGCAGAAATACCTAATTCGTCGTTTTCTACCGAGAGCACTAAATTCGCAAAAGTTGCAGGGGCAATATAAACTTCGTAAAATAGACAAAGGCCTTTTAAGCTGGCAGATAAAATAGCACTCGAGCCAGCAAGTCCCAATCTTAATGGTATGTTTGAATTATATTGAATTGTGAAATTTTTAGAGGCTAATGAAATATTATTACGCAAACAATATTGATAAAAAACTTTTATTATTCCTTTAATTAATCTCATACCTCCATAATAACCAGCAAAATTGATGTCTTCAACCAACCCTCTCATATTTTTGAAAGTGGTGCCATCTAAACGTTGGGGTTTAATTTCTAAATTTGGAGTTTGATAGATTTGTACATTGGAAATAAAATTAGAAAAAACAAATGCAATTGTCTTTCCAAAATAACCATCGGAAGGATTTCCAATAACTGCTGCACGAGGATAAGAATTTGTTTCAATAATCATATTGTGAAATTTGAATGCAAATTTAATCGATTTTAAATATTTTACTTAATGAATTTGTTTAAAGTTAAATTATTCATTCCATTTTTTAATGGCATTAATATTCATTTCGTTTTCAATGTTTTTAGCTGCTGGGGTATAAATAAATTCAAGTTCATTTTTGAAAAAATCTGTAATCTTTCCACGTACCATTTTCATAGATCCATTAAGTAGAGTGTTATCTTGAGTAAATGCTTGGGGAAGAATTGCAATTGCAGTGGGCAGCCATCGCTCAGGAAATAATCCTTCATGCTTACCATTTTTCTTGTATTCATTTATCTCGTTTAATAAAATTTGTAGAGTCTCTTTATTACCTTGTTCCGAACCTGGTTCTATATTTCTCTTTTTTAATTCACGGTTAATTGTGTCAATTTCAGGCACTAACATCCCGGTGGTATATTGGTTTTGCTCGTTGTAAAGCATCGCTTGTTGTATATAAGGCGACTGATCTACAATTGCTTCTTCAATTCCTTCAGGACTGTATTTCTCACCATCGTTACCAATTAGTAAACTTTTAAATCGTCCTAAAACATAAAGGTAATCTTGGTTGTCCATGTAACCCATATCTCCGGTGTGCAACCAGCCATTTTTTAAAGTTTCTGCAGTTGCAGTAAGATTATTCCAATAACCCAACATAACATTGTCGCCTTTTACAACTATTTCCCCTTTTACACCTGCTGGTTGTTCCTTTCCGTCGTCGTCCAAAATTTTAACCTCAATGTTTTTTACCAATTTTCCCGAAGATCCAAATTTTGTGTCATCCGGTATGTTCGAAGAAATTACAGGGGCCGCTTCAGTTAGTCCATATCCTTGGCAAACTGGCATTCCAATTGCAAAAAAGAAACGTTGAAGTTCAACATCTAAAAGTGCACCACCTCCAACAAAAAATTCTAGTTTTCCTCCAAAACCATCTCGTATTTTTTTGAAAAGAATTTTATCGAAAATCCAAAGTAGAGGTTTGTACAAAAAAGTAAATCCTTTGCCTCGATCTTTTCCGTTTCCGTTGTATTTGTATGCAATTTTAAGTGCGTATTGAAAAATATTATAAAGTTTTTCTCCTTTTCCGCGAATTCCAGCTTCAATGTTTTTTCTGAAAGCTTTTGAATATGCAGGAACGCTCATCATTAAAGCGGGCTTAATTTCATTAATATTTTTTGGAATATTCTTTAGTGTTTCCAAAGGGGATTTTCCAATTTCTACTGATGCAATACTGGCTCCTTTATACATAAACACATATAAACAAGTTGTGTGAGCAAAAGCATGATCCCAAGGTAAAATAGCCAGAGTTTTCCACTCAGTTTTTAGATCCATTAAAGAGTTCGACTGAACAACATTTGCTGCATAATTTAAATGCGAAAGCATAATTCCTTTTGGGTCGGCAGTTGTGCCAGATGTATAAGATATATTTGCAATATCGTTGGGTTCGATATTTTTCCAAATAGCATCAAACTCTTTGCTGTTTTCTTTTCTGAGTTTTGCTCCGGTTTTTAATAAATCTCTATAATTTATATCATTTTCTCCAAGATTATCTTTACCATCAATAAAAACTACTTTTTCTAAATTTGGTAGTTCTTCTCTAATATCTTCTACTTTTTTTGCATGTAGTTTTGATACAAAAATATATTTACACCCACTGTGTTGTAACCTAAAAGTTAACTCATTTTCTTGTAGCCTGATTGATAAGGGCACATTAATACCACCGGCGTACAACATTCCTAATTCACTAATAATCCAGTCGTTTCTTCCATCGGCAACTAATCCGGCTCTATCTTCTTTTTTGAAACCTAAATCAATTAATCCTGCGGCCAAATTTAAAACATGTTCGTGAGTTTCGGAATAAGTTGTGCCAATGTATTCAACTTTATTTTTCTCCCATAGATAAATATTGTTAGGGTAGTTGGCAACCGCTGTTTCAAAAAGTTCGATTATAGTTTTCATAATAGTAACAGTATTAGATTGTCAAAAGTAAAAAATAATATAAATTCAGATATGAAAAACCAGTTAAAAGACTTGTAATTTTAATTATTTCATTGTTATAGTTGGCACCCTTTTTAATTCACTATTCAAAATCTGATGTATTTATTTGTATCGTCGTCGTAAGGTAGTGTGTTGTATTTATGATAGCTATAAATTACGTGTATCATTTTATCTATACTTTGAATAATGGAAGGGTAAGTATACTTACTTCTTTTATGTTATTAATCAATCTGATCTGTTATAAACTTATAAATCGTTTTTTCGTTGTACGTTTCGCCGGGCTGTAATATTGTAGTAGGAAACTTTGGTTGATTCACCGAATCGGGATAATGTTGAGTTTCTAATGCAATTCCTGAATAACTTCCATATTTCTTTTCGCCATCAATAAGTATCTCTGGATTCCAGTATCCGGTATAAACTTGCATTCCGGGTTGAGTTGTAAACACTTCAATTTTACGTCCGCTTTTTGCTTCTGACAAACATCCAATATATTTAAGTTTGCTGTTGTTGTTATCAAAAACAAAGTTGTCATCGTAGCCGGTTGGCAGGTTTTCCATATCACGATTAAGCTTCTTCGAGGTTGTGAAATCAAAAGCCGTTTCTTTTACCGGAATAATTTTGCCGGTTGGAATTTGTTCAACCATTTCTGTCATTTTTGTGGCAGTTAAAATAAGTTCGTGGTTTAAAACATTTTCTGTGCCGCCTGATAAATTAAAATAAGAGTGGTTGGTTAAATTAACAACAGTAGTTTTGTCGGTTTCAGCAATGTATTCAATTTCAAAATTACTTTCAGTGTCTAGAGAATAGATGCAAGCTACTTTTAAATTGCCCGGATAATTTTCTTCGCCATCTACACTTAAATAGGTTAATTTAACACCAACTTTACCATTTTGCTCAAAAGTTTCAGCTTCCCAAAGTTTTTTGTCAAATCCGGTTAGTCCACCATGTAAATGGTTTGGCCCATTATTAATTGCCATTTTATATTTTACACCATTAATTTCTAATTTCCCGTTTGCAATGCGGTTTCCAAACCTACCAATAATTGCCCCAAAATAAGGGTAACCTCCCAAATATTCATCACCAATGTAGGTTTCTAAATCATCGAATCCACAAACTATATTATCAATGTTTCCTGTTTTGTCGGGTATTTCAATGCTGGTAATAATTGCACCGTAGTTGGTTAACTTTATTTTTGTTTTATTATTTGATAGTGTATAAAGATTTACTTTTCTGCCATCTTTTAAATTACCGAAGGACGTCGTTTTTAGTTCCATTTTTGTAATCTTTGATTTATTGAATTTTAATTTACGAAGGTTCAAAAAAAATATTTTAAAATTAGGTTTCAAAAGTAATTAATTGTTGATGTATTTAAATTGCGAAATATTGTAACTTTACTGGTAGTAGCTAGTAGTGTTGAAAAGTATGCTATTTATAAATAAAATGTGTTTTTTTGTATAAATAAAAAGCTATATGGCAAGACGAATAATTATTATTGATTCGAAATCTTCGATACCCAAATACAAGCAAATTATAGATTCTATATATAATGCAATTGAAAAAAGGACACTTAAAAAAGGAGATAAAGTACCTTCTATAAATAAAATTTGTTCAGACTCTAATCTGAGTCGCGATACAGTAATGTTTGCTTTTAATGAGCTGAAAAACAGGGGGATATTAATGGCTCAGCCAGGTAAAGGATATTATATTGCCACAACAGAAATAATGTATGACGAAAATATATTTGTTCTGTTTGACGAGTTAAATGCATTTAAAGAAGATCTGTACAACTCTTTAATGAACAGTTTGAAAGGTAAGGCAAATGTTGAAGTTTATTTCCATCATTTTAATTACAAACTGTTTAAAAATCTTATTGCTGATAGTATTGGGAAATATACATCGTATATAATTATGCCGGCTACTTTTGACAATACGCAGCATCTTCTTTCAAAAATACCAAAAGAAAAAGTTTTTATTCTAGACCGGTTAAAGACAGACCTTGAAAAATACCCAGTTGTTTATCAAGATTTTTATCAAGATTTTTACGATGCACTTACAGAGGGAATTTCTCTTTTGAAGAAATATCGAAAGTTAATTTTTGTAAATCCGGGAGGAAAAGAACCAATTGAAAGAGAATCAGCATTTGAGGAGTTTTGTGATGAACATGGATTTAATTATGAAGTGATAAAATCTCTCAACGGAGTTCGCCCATCTCTTTACGAAGCTTATTTTTTGTTGTCGGATCGAGATTTGGTTGAGCTGGTGAAAATTAAAAAATATAATAATTACAAAGTTGGTAAAAAATTTGGCATCGTTTCGTTTAACGACACAATGTTGAAAGAGGTTATTGTTGGGGGAATAACAACCATATCAACCGATTTTGTTGAAATGGGTAAAACATTGGCTGAAATGGTTTTGGAGCGTAAAACTGGACAAGTAAGAAATCCATCGCGATTGATAGTGCGAAAAAGTCTCTGACCGACATTCATTAAAAGCAGTTTTGTTACGGAATAAAATAATTTTGAATAGTGCAGGCTAAATGTTAAAATTTTGTAACATAGTTTCAAGTGTACTTGTCCGAAATTAAAATTACATATATTTGCTTATGGCAACACCTACTAGTACCTACTAGTTGTAGCGGTATTTTAGAAAAATAAATGATTAAAAGATTATGGCAAAAATTAACAATTTAATTGAGAAAATTAGTGAAGGGAATAATCCCTTATTTGAGGAGTTATATGGAACAGATTCAGTGGTATTGAAAGAGCAAGCAGACAGGTATGCAGACTTGATGAGTGACTTTGAAAAAACTTATGGAACTGATGATGTTCAACTTTTTAGTTCACCCGGACGCACGGAAATTGGAGGTAATCATACCGATCATAATTATGGTAGAGTTTTGGCCGGGGCTGTTAATCTTGATAATATTGCAGTGGCTGCGCCAAATGGAACTAATGTTATACGGATTAAATCGGCTGGTTATCCCAAATTACAAGTAGATATTTCGAATATGGTTATCGATGAATCTAACTTTTATACATCGGACTCTTTAGTAAAAGGTATTTGTGCTAAGATGAACGATAATGGGTATAAAATTGGTGGTTTCGATGCATGTATTGACGGGCGTGTTCCGAAAGGTTCCGGTTTAAGTTCTTCTGCATCGTACGAAGTTCTGGTTGGAGCTATAATAAATGAGCTATTTAACGATGGGAAAATGTCGGGTGTCGAGAATGCTATTATTGGGCAGTGGGCAGAAAATAATTATTTTGGAAAACCATGTGGGTTAATGGATCAAACGGCTTGTTCTGTTGGAGGATTAATTACCATTGATTTTAAAGATCCGGCTACCCCAATTGTAAAAGAGGTTGATTTTGACTTTGTTTCCACCGGATTCTCACTTGTAATTACCGATGTTGGTGGTGGACATGATGACGCAGCTTCTCAAATGGAGTATGCATCTTTACCAACAGAAATGAAATCGGTGGCAGCTGCGCTGGGAGCTAAAGTTTTAAGAGAGGTAACACTTGAACAAATAGTTGAAAATATTCCAGCTATTCGTAAAAAAACAGGAGACAGAGCAATTCTGCGTGCTTATCATTTTCAAGGAGATAATCAACGTGTGGTAGATCAGGTTGCGGCACTAGAAAAAAATGATTTCCAGTCATTCCTTAAAATGGTAGTTGAATCAGGATACAGTTCGTATATGTACAATCAAAATATTTTCGACGTAGTACATACCGACGAGCAAGTAGTTTCTCTGGCATTGGCACTTAGCGAAATGGTATTGAAAGGTTCAGGAGCTTGGCGTGTTCATGGTGGTGGATTTGGAGGTACTATTCAGGCATTTGTTCCTCAGGAAAAGCTTGATGAATATGTGAAAACGCTCGAGCATGTTTATGGTGAAGGATCTTGTCATAAATTATTTATTAGAGCTAAAGGTTCTGTAAAATTGGATTTATAAAACTGGATTCACAAGATATCTTTAAAAAGCCATTTGCATTTTGCGATGGCTTTTTTGTTGAGCCGGTGATTCCAAATTCACCTGTTCAATTTTTTTTAAAATTTCAAATTTAAAAAGCAGCTCATTTATGAACTGCTTTTTTTGCGGTGACGATCCCGAGTTCTCGGGAAACTCGCACCATTAATAAATTATTTACCGGAGTTTATCAACGATTGGTAAAACTTTTTATTACGTTGTTTTTTTAAGAATTTTTCTCTTTTTATAGCCTCTGATTTATTTTCAAAATTTTCTTCATATACCAGTTTCCAAGGCATTTTTCTAGAAGTATAACGTGATTTTCCTGAATTGTGGTAAACGAGTCGCTGATCTATACTCTAAGTATAACCAATATAATAGCTTTGGTCAACTTTACTTTGCAATATATAAACAGAAAACTTCATTGATTAAATTTAAAAAGCAGCTCATTTATGAACTGCTTTTTTTGC
>DAOVTY010000093.1 GCA_030632865.1 Bacteroidota bacterium | reverse complement strand
TACCATTTATAATTTCTCCAACAGGTGCTTCTAAAACAGATTCGCTTGTAGTTTCAGTTTCTATAGATGTTTTTTCATCCTCCACAAAACCTGCATTTAATTCGGGCGCACTAGCATTTAATAATCCTACAATTGGATATGGAATCTCGAAGCCATCTTCATTCTCCACATTCGCCATATTTTTATTGATGAAACTAATTACAACGCCACCGCCAACATCGTTTAAAAATTTTACTTTATCGCCTACTTTAATCATATCTCTCTGTTTTTTGCAAAAGTACAATTATAATTTTGTGTAACAATTTCTCTATTAATTAAAAGAATGGCACACTGACAACACTGATTAAACAGATAAACATTAATATTAAAATCAGCAAAATCAGACCTTAAATATAGAGGTCAGGGTGTAAAAATAAAATTATATATTACTTTTGTAGCCATTAATAATTCACAATTTGAACTCATACAAAAACATAAAAATTACCGACTTTACTTACAATTTACCAAAATCTAAAATTGCGAAATATCCACTTTCAGAAAGAGATAAATCGAGATTGCTAGTTTGGCAAAATGGCAAAATAGAAGAAAGTAGTTTTAAAAATTGCGTTGAATATTTGCCTAAAAATGCGCAACTTATTTTTAATAATACACGAGTAATTCATGCTCGTCTGTTTTTCAGAAAAGAGACCAGTGCAAAAATTGAAATATTTTGTTTAGAACCAATTAAACCAACCGATTACCAAATTGCATTTCAGGAGAAAGAGAGAGTGACTTGGAAATGTATGGTTGGCAATTCGAAAAAATGGAAAGTAGGATTTTTAGAACGTGAGGTTGAAATTGGTGGAGATATAATTATTCTGAAAGTTGAGAAAAAAGAGCAGGTTGACAATACATTTTACATCGAATTTAGTTGGAATAAACCTATCTCTTTTGCAGAAATAATTGAACAAACAGGCACACTTCCAATTCCTCCATATTTAAACCGCGAAACCGAAGAAGCCGACGAGAAAACATACCAAACTGTTTATGCAAAAATTGATGGTTCAGTTGCTGCACCAACAGCCGGGCTTCATTTTACAGAAGATATTTTTAATAAGTTCTCAGTTAAAAATATTTCTACAAAAGAGATTACACTACACGTTGGAGCCGGAACATTTCAACCCGTAAAATCTGCAACAATTTCAGGTCATTCAATGCACCACGAATCGGTAATTATTCATAAAAATATAATCGAAGGTTTTATTAAAAACCCCAATAAAATAATTGCCGTCGGAACAACTTCCGTACGCTCACTAGAAAGTTTATATTGGGTTGGATTACAAATAGAGAACAATTTATTCAACCCAAATAAACCAGAAGTTTTACAATGGGAGCCGTACGAAAACGAAGCTGAAATAGACACTAAAAAAGCACTTCAAAATATTATTGATCACCTTAATAAAGTCAATAAATCCGTCATTCAGTTTTCAACTCAAATAATAATTTTACCTGGGTATAATTTTAAAATTATTAGCGGAATGTTTACTAATTTCCACCAACCTCAAAGTACATTGCTTTTATTAATAAGTGCTTTTTTGGGTAACGATTGGAAAAAGGTTTACGAATTTGCACTCTCAAATAATTTCAGATTCCTAAGTTATGGCGACAGTAACTTTTATTTAAAGTAAAGAACCAACCATTTTTCTTTATATTATTTTCTCACATTGTGTTTCCATGTAAACCTCTGAGTTCTCAGCAGTTAAATTCCTTCTAATTACAGCCATAATAAAGTATAAAATAAATGTATTACCTTTCCGTAAAATTTGTAACTAAACCATTTTAAAAATCTATTTAGCTAAAAAAAATAAACTCAAAATGATGATAAAAAACACAATTATTATTGCTGTATTATCCGTTTTCACTTTTGCTGGAACACTCTTTTCTCAAGAAAAAACTCAACCCAATGTTATTATAATTATAACCGACGACCAAGGTTATGGCGATTTGGGAATTACCGGAAATCCGCATGTTAAAACCCCTGTAATAGATAAATTTGCCAGCGAAAATATTCGTTTTAATAATTTTTATGTTTCACCCGTTTGTGCTCCAACCCGCTCGAGTTTAATGACAGGACGTTTTTCGCTTCGCACCGGAGTTAGAGACACCTACAACGGTGGAGCAATAATGGCAACAACAGAAGTTACAATTGCGGAAATGCTAAAACAAGCAAATTACAAATCTGGGATTTTTGGCAAGTGGCATTTGGGCGACAATTATCCGTCGAGACCAAACGATCAGGGCTTTGATGAATCTGTTACTCACCTGTCTGGCGGAATGGGGCAAGTTGGCGACTTTACAACATTTTTTAAAAAAGATAAAAGTTATTTTGACCCGGTACTTTGGCACAATGGTAAAACAGAATCGTACGAAGGTTATTGTTCCGATATTTTTACGGACCAAGCAATTCGTTTTATCGAAAAAAATCAGCAGAATCCTTTTTTCTGCTACCTCTCTTTCAATGCGCCACACACACCATTACAGGTTCCCAACAAATATTACGAAATGTACAAGGATATAGACCCTGCTTCTGGATTTGAAAAAGATAATAGACCTTTTGTGGAAATGACCGAAAAAAATAAAGAAGATGCCAGAAAAGTTTATGCAATGGTTACAAACATTGACGATAATATTGGTAAACTATTTCAGAAATTAGATGATTTAAACCTTACTAAAAATACCCTAGTAATATTTATGACAGACAACGGGCCGCAGCAAACACGCTATATTGCAGGAATGCGAGGACGAAAAGGAAGTGTTTTCAGAGGTGGTGTAAGAGTACCTTTTTTCATGAGACTTCCGTCACTTTTTAATGGAGAAAAAGACATTGAAACTACTGCTGCTCATATCGACATTTTACCAACACTCTCCGAAATTTGTAATGTAAACTTGCCAACCGATAAAAAAATTGATGGAAAAAGCCTTTTACCGCTAATACAGGATAAAACTGTGGATTGGGAAAACCGATCTCTCTTTTTTTACTGGACACGTCGCTACCCAGAATTATACAATAATATTGCATTACAAAAAGGTAGTTACAAATTGGTTGGACACAATGATTATAATGCAGAAATCGAAGACTTTGAACTATTTAACATTACTGAAGATCCCTACGAACAAAACAATATTGTTATAGAAAAAAGAAATATTGCCAAAGAACTAAAATCAGAGCTAGACACTTATTACAAAGAGTTAATAGGCTCTGAAAATATTATAAATCCGCAATCAATAATTGTGGGAAGCGAACATGAAAATCCTATAATTTTAAACAGAAACGACGCAAGTGGAGCTCGTGGAATATGGTCGCAGGAAGAAATTTATGGATGGTGGAGAGTTAAAATTACTGAAGGTACATACAATGTAAAATTCAAATTTATTAAACAGCTGGAAACAAAAGGCCAAATGTATTTAGAAACCGGAGCAATTATTAACCAAATGCAAAATGAAGTTGTTGGTATAGATATCATTGAGATGAAAAACATTGAACTAACAAATATGAATTGCGATTTACTTCCATTCTACTCAACTAAAGGAAAAAAAATATTTCCATTTTGGGTTGAGCTCGAAAAGATAAATTAAAAAACTATGGACGGTAAAAAAAGAAAAGATATTGAGGTGGGTTTTGAAGTTGAAATAGTACAAAAACACCACCAACGAACTGAAGAATTAACCGATGGAATTGTAAAACGAATTCTCACCAAATCGCCAAATCATCCGCACGGAATAAAAGTGCTTCTAGAAACCGGCGAAGTAGGTAGAGTGAAGAATATTATTAAAGAATAAGCTATTTTATACTTACGACTAACTACTCTGTACTAATTACTTTCTGCCAAACTATTCCCAGCCAGCCAGCCAGTCGAATATGCAATTTGTAAATTGTAACCACCGGTTTCGGCATCAAGGTCGATTATTTCTCCGGCAAAATAAAGTCCTGAAACAATTTTTGATTCCATTGTTTTAGGTCTTATTTCGTTGGTTAAAATACCACCGGATGTAATAATTGCCTCTTTAAACGAACGATTATGAGATACCTCGAAGCGCAAATTTTTCATTAAGTGCCGAATTTGTTTCCTCTCTTTTCCAGAAACTTGGTGGCAAACTTTATCGGGATCAAGTTCAAGCAATTCAATAAAAACCGGAATCATTGATGAAGGCAACCAGTTGCGAAAAATATTTACTAACTGTTTTTTACCATGTTCGTTTAAATCACGCTGCAAACGTCTGTCTAGTTTCTGCTCATCGAGAGCTGGTTTTAAATCCACAGTAATTTCTACCTTCTGATCATTTTGAAGGGCTTTTACCATAATTCTACTCAAAGTAAGAATTATTGGCCCCGACAAACCAAAATGTGTAAATATCATTTCGCCAAAAGCTTCGCCAGCTTTTTTGCCATTTACCCAAACTACAGCTTTTACATTTTTCAGATTTAATCCCTGCAACTTTTGCGCTACACTACCTTTTGTCTCAACCGGAACAAGTGCTGGAATAGGATTCTCAATTTTATGACCTAATTGTTTTGCAAGCTCGTAGCCATCGCCGGTAGAACCCGTTGCCGGATATGATTTACCACCGGTTGCAAGAATCACTTTTTCAGAAATAAAAACCTTGCCATTTGCGCGAACACCTTTAATTTTGTCATTTTCAACAAGTAGTTTTTCTACACGCTGCCCGGTAAATATTTCAACACCCAATTCGTTCACCCACTTTAAAAGAGCCCGCAAAATATCTACTGATTTATTGCTGGTTGGGAAATATCTCCCTCCACGTTCCAATGTTACATCAACACCAAACTTTTCTAGTAATTCAATAATATCTTTCGAAAAAAACTGAGAAAATGCATTTCGTAAAAACTTACCATTTGGAAAAACATGAGTAATGAACTCTTGGATTTCGGCATTATTAGTAATGTTGCACCTACCTTTTCCTGTAATTAATAATTTGCGCCCCTCATTACGCATCTTTTCCAATACCAAAACTTTACTGCCCAACTCTGCCGCTCTACCAGCCGCCAGTAATCCAGCAGGACCAGCGCCAACTATTATAACATCATAATTATTCATGCGCTGCAAAGGTAATTTTTACAGAAGAAAAAAAATAAAAAAAATTGATTGATTTTACATGCACGATTTTATAAAGAAATAGAGCCCCAGAAATTAAAACTTAGGATAAGTTTTATCTTACAATTCTACTCCCAACAACCCTAATACCACTTTTTTATAAGTTCGGCTAATGGGGATTTGTTTTTTACCAATTTCCACATATTCGTTTATAAAAAAATTTACATTTACCAATGAAACTATAAACGAATGGCACATCTGGATAAAATTTTACAACAAAACAAGTTAGCTTAATAATTCATTCCCTCAAAGCCCTCCTCGAAGCTCTGTCAACTATCGTAAATATTTCATGAATTTCATCTTTCTGAAGCGATTTTTGATGCCCACGAACCTTTATAAATTCGCAGTTTAAAACATCGCTTATTCGATAAAATTCCTGATAAAGTTTATAGTTTTTAATTCGCTCGTTTTTCTTGGTTCGATAATTATTCTGTTCAAACCGTTCACGTCTGCCCGGCAATCCAACTGTATTTTGCGAATCCGTATAAACAACTATTTTTTTGTCTATTATTTGAATTTCGTTTAATGCCCAAAGTAAAGTTTCCAGCTCCAGTTTTGTTGATGAGGTATTTTCGAAACGCTTTAATCGAACTTGATTGCTCAATTTATTAATTGAAGTTTCAGAATCTGTTACAAGTAAGTATGCGCCAATTCCAATATTTGAATTGGTATCTACACTACCATCCGTAAATAACATTATTTCTTCCACAAGAATATTCCTCCATTTAAATTTAAAATACAAAAGTGGAATATTTTTTTGATGATTCGCATTAATATTAAATGGTTCCGATATGAAATGCTATTTTTGCAAAACATCAAAGAGTAAACAATCCTGATTTAGATTGAATTGAAGACATTTAATCTTAAATCGATTTCATTTGTTAAAGTGTAAAAGTAAATAGTGGCAGAACAAAATTCAGATATAAATAATTGGTTCCCAACTTCAAGAAAAGAAGTTGCAGGGCAAGGTTGGGATGAAATTGATGTTATCCTTTTTACCGGCGATGCCTACGTTGACCACCCATCTTTTGGAGCAGCGGTTATCGGACGTATTCTCGAAGCCGAAGGATTAAAAGTTGCCATTGTTCCGCAACCAAACTGGACTGATGATTTGCGGGATTTCAAAAAGCTGGGTCGCCCAAATTTATTTTTTGCAGTTACCGGAGGAAATATGGATTCGATGGTAAATCATTACACTGCCGGCAAACGAAAACGTGCAACCGACGCCTACACACCGGGCGGAAAAGCAAATTTTCGTCCCGATTATGCAACCACTGTTTATTCGAAAATTATTAAAAAACTTTTCCCAGATGTACCGTTAGTTATCGGCGGAATTGAGGCATCGCTGCGGCGGGTAACACATTACGATTACTGGTCGGATAAATTAATACCCTCTATTTTAGTCGATTCGCAAGCCGATATTTTGTTTTATGGAATGGGCGAAAAATCAATTGTTGAATTTGCCCGTTTAATGAAAAAAGGTGTTCCAATTGAAAATCTAACAACTATTGCCCAAACTTCGTTTTTAATTGACCACGATAAAAAATATGCCACTAAAAAAAATTGGAATGAGTTAGAGCTGGCATCTCACGAAGAATGTTTGAAAGATAAAAAAATATTTGCCCGTAATTTTATGCACATCGAAGAGGAGTCTAATAAAATGGAGGCAAAAAAGTTGACTCAAAAAGTGGGCAGTAAAAAAATAATTGTTAATCCACCGTGGGCAACTTTTAACGAAAAGGAGATTGATAAATTATACGACCTCCCGTTTACGCGAATGCCGCATCCACGCTACAATAATAAAGGTACAATTCCGGCCTACGAAATGATTCGGCACTCCATTAATATTCACCGGGGCTGTTTTGGTGGCTGTACATTTTGTACAATTTCGGCACACCAGGGAAAATTTATTGCCAGCCGCTCAGAAAAGTCTATTTTAAAGGAAGTTGAACAAGTAACCGAAATGCCCGATTTTAAAGGATACATTTCCGATTTGGGAGGCCCGTCTGCGAACATGTATAAAATGCAGGGAATTCATTTAGATATTTGCAAAAGCTGTAAACGTCCGTCGTGTATTTTTCCGGCAATTTGTAAAAACCTCGACACCAACCACAAACCAATGCTCGACCTTTATAAAAAGGTTCGTATGAATCCGAAAGTCAAAAAAGCATTTATTGGCAGCGGAATTCGCTACGACATGATTTTGGAAAAAACAGGTAAAAAAGATGCAGACGAAAATAACAGTAAATATTTGCGAGAAGTAATAAAACACCATGTTTCGGGTAGATTAAAAGTTGCTCCCGAACATTCGTCGGACGATGTTTTAAAGTTTATGCGCAAACCTCCGTTTAAACTTTTTGAAAAGTTAAATACTGAATTCATAAAAATAAATAAGGAAGAAAAACTAAATCAACAATTAATTCCATATTTTATTTCGAGCCACCCGGGAAGCAAATCTGAAGACATGGCAAACCTTGCTATACAAACTAAAGATATGAATTTCAAGTTGGAACAAGTACAGGATTTTACACCAACTCCGATGACTCTGGCAACCGTTGTTTACTATTCGGGTTACCATCCATACACAATGGAAAAAATATACACTGCTCGAGATAAAAATGCAAAAGAAAGCCAGCGAAAATTTTTCTTTTGGTATAAACGTGAATTCAAAAAATCAATTATCGGAGATTTAAAATCGAAAGGACGAACAGATTTAATCGACAAACTTTTTAAGTAAAATGTATTTTGCCTACTTTTGCCGATAAAATTCAGAACACACAAAAAAAATCAAAATTATTTTAAAAAAGAATTATGAAGATTAATCAATTTTTACCATTTCTATTACTTTTTATCTTTACCAGTTGCGCCGAATTAATGCAAATTGCACAAACAACATTTGACGAAGATAAACCACTGTCGCAAACCGAAATAACTAGCGGACTAAAAGAAGCATTAATTGTTGGAACAACCAACTCTGCAAATATTCTGGGAGTAACCAATGGCTATTATAAAGATGATTTGGTTAAAATATTATTACCACCAGAAGCAGATATTATTGTAAAAAACATTAGTAAAATTCCGGGTGGAGATAAATTAATTGAAGATGTGCTCCTAAAAATAAATCGTGCTGCAGAAGATGCGGTAAAAGAAGCCAAACCTATTTTTGTGAATAGTATAAAAAGTATGTCGATAACTGATGCAATTGGAATTTTAAGAGGAGAAGAAAATGCTGCTACCAAGTATTTGCACAAAACTACCTACAACCAGCTATTTGAATTATACCGACCAAAAATAAAAGCCTCTGTAGAAAAGAAATTGGTTGGAAATATTAGCACAGACCAAAGTTGGAATTCAATAACAAATAAATGGAATGAAATTGCCAAATCGATGATTGGGCAAATAGCAGGTTTTAATTCTGTTGAAATTGAATTAGATGAATACCTTACACACAAAGCACTGGATGGTCTATTCCTAAAAATAGAAGCGGAAGAAAAACTAATAAGAAAAGACCCAATGGCACGCGTTAACAGTATTCTTAAACGTGTTTTCGGATCAATTGATTCTTAGTAATTTCATAGAAACTAACTATTTAAATAATGTAAAGCATATTCTCTTGAAAGTGTTATTTATAATTGCTACTTTCCGACAACCAAAAAAACTAATATTTTGCAGTTTTTAAATTAAAACTAATTAAAGACAATTAACTTAATTTCAAACAAAATGCAACTTGAATTTGTAAGAATAGAAGAAGCCAACGATTTAATAAATCAGCTAATCGAACACCATCCACACTCAATTTTCCTTATCGATATCGACTTTAAAATTAAGTTTTATAATAAGGCTTTTCAGAAATTAACGAAAACCGATAAAAGTGGTATTCTGGAGCATGAGTTTTGCGATATTATGGGATGTACAAAACACAATCAAGGTAATTTAGGTGCCGGTAACAATCAATTAAAAGATTTACTTTCGGGTTCTTTATCAGAACTTACTTTAATTCGTAATTTTAATATCCATAATAAAATAGTTACTAAACACCTTCGCATTGAAGGACATAGAGTAATTATGAACGAACAAAAATTCCGGTTGGTAATAATTGAAGATAGAACACAAAAGCATTAGAAAAACATTTAATTGTGAACGAGAAATTACAGCCAACTCGCCCAGAACCAATCACCTCTAATATAAATGTATTTCCATTTGATAGAAGAACCGAACCCCAAGAAGCAATTGATGCACTTATTGAAGGTTATCATGTTTTAATTATCGATTATTTTAGTAGCGGACTGACCCTGTTAAACGCTTTAAAACAATTTATTAAAACTAAATATTCCGACAAATCGTTTCAAGGACAGCGAGATTTTCGCTCTGCATTTCGTGAGCTTACGCACAAAATTTTACTGAAAGTTGACAACAATAAGCTAGATATAAAAAAAGCTCCCGAAATTGGATGGTTAAAAATCTTGTATCCCGAATTGGAAACTTTTCTGTTGCCATTCACACAAATTCAGGGCTTAAACAGCTCGTGGCAATGGTATAAAAAAGGGATATTTATTCCGGTTTTGAAAAAGAAAATACATCCTTGGTTCGGAACATATTTTCCAACTCGGTTCGAACATTTAGAACTATTTGATAGTTGGTTAAGACGTTACAAGGGCGAAAAAAAATTAGCATTCGATATTGGAATTGGGAGTGGTGTTCTTTCGTTTCAACTAATTAAAAATGGGTTCGAAAAAGTGTATGGAACAGATTCAAATGCAAATGCAATTATTGGGTTGAACGAAAACCCAACTTATTTGCAATCCAAAATAAAACTTTCATACGGAAATTTATTTGCAAACAGTAATGAAAAAACTGAATTAATAGTTTTTAATCCGCCGTGGTTACCTGCTTTTCAAAATTTAGACGAATTAGATAAAGCAATTTATTATACTCCCGAAATGTTTTCCAGCTTTTTCGAAGAAGCAAAAAAACATCTTCAACCCAACGGAAGAGTAGTTCTTCTATTCTCAAATTTGGCACAAATAACAAAAGTTGATGACAGCCACCCAATTGAAAAGGAGTTAGAAAATGGTGGACGGTTCGAGAAAGAACTTTTTATACAAAAGAAAGTTCGTTCGGCATCTAAAAAAACCAAAC
>DAOVTY010000192.1 GCA_030632865.1 Bacteroidota bacterium | reverse complement strand
AGAAGAGGGACACATGACTGTTTATGAGCCTCATAAAAGGCCTTTTCATACACTTATTCCGGCATTTGTAACCAAAGATGGTAAGCCATTTATTAGTTTTGGTTTGATGGGTGGAGCCATGCAACCACAAGGTCACACGCAAATTATTTGTAACATTATCGACTTTGGTATGAATTTGCAAGAGGCTGGAGATGCACCTCGTATTAGTCATTCTGGGTCGAGCCAGCCAACAGGAGAAACAATGACTGACGGTGGCGAGGTTTCTTTGGAAACCGGGTTTTCGTATAAAACCATCAGAGAGTTAATGAGTAAAGGGCATAAAATTGGTTATGCCAAAGGAGTTTATGGTGGTTATCAGGCAATTCTTTGGGATGACGTAAATAAAGTTTATTACGGAGCGTCAGAATCTAGAAAAGATGGGCAGGCTGCAGGATATTAATCAAATATTTTTATCTCTTTTTGCTGAAAATTATTTCGGTAAATTTACTATGTGATTCAGTTCTTTTTAGAAGCTTTTTTTAAAGTTCACCTAAAAAAATTACATGAAAAAAGCTCCTTCATTTTGAGGGAGCTTTTAAAGCTATATTTATTATTTTATACTTCTTGTACAGTTTCTACAATTTCTTGTCCTTTTTTAATTGCTTCTAAATTAAGCGGAATTAATTTGTGATAACGCTCAGGCAATGATTTTTGCAGCCCTTTCTCTACATTATCTAACGACAAGATAGGGCGTATTTTAAGGTAACTTCCAAAAACAATCATGTTAAAAACTTTGGGATTTCCCATTTCGATTGCTGTTTTTGTACCCTCAACTTTATAAATATTTATATCATTTCTAGATGGTGGAGTTAGCACTCCATTTGGATCATATAAAAGTGTACCTCCCGGTTTTACTGATTTTTCAAACTTATCCATACTTTGCTGATTCAGGATAATGGCTGTGTCGAACTCGTGTAAAATAGGCGAACTAATGCGTGTATCGCTAATAATTACTGTAACATTTGCTGTTCCACCACGCATTTCGGGTCCGTACGATGGAAACCAAGTAACTTCCTTATCTTCCATAATTCCCGAGTAGGCCAAAATTTTCCCCATAGAAAGTACTCCTTGGCCACCAAAACCTGCAATTATCATCTCTTCAGTCATAGTTTGCGTAATTTAATTTTCCGATTTATGTTCACCTTTTACACTGTCTTTTAAATCGCCAAGAGGATAGTAAGGAATCATATTATCTTCCATCCATTGGTTAGCTCCAACCGGAGTCATTTTCCAGCCCGAGTTGCAAGTAGAAACTACTTCAACAAAAGAAGTTCCTTTTTTATCTAACACATTTTCTATTGCTTTTTTTAACGAGCGTTTGCACTTAAGTGTTGCTGCTGCTGTGTGAACTGCCTGTCGGGTAACGTACGAAGTGCCTGGCAGTTGAGCAATCAAATCCGTAATTTTCATTGGGTAACCGTTTAAATCAATATTTCTGCCTGTAGGTGTTGTTGAGGTTACCATTCCCTCTAAAGTTGTTGGTGCCATTTGTCCACCTGTCATTCCGTAAATTCCATTGTTAATGAAAATTACCAGAATATTTTCGCCCCGATTACAAGCATGCATAATTTCTGCAGTACCTATTGATGCCAAATCTCCATCTCCCTGATATGTGAAAACAAAGTTGTCGGGTTTTAAACGAACAATTCCCGTTGCAACTGCCGGCGCTCTTCCGTGGGCAGCTTCTTGCCAGTCGATGTTGAGATATCTATAAGCAAATACAGCACAACCAACTGGTGCAACACCAATTGTTTTTTCCTGAATTCCCATTTCGCCAATTAACTCGGCTAATATTTTATGAACTACACCGTGCGAACAGCCCGGACAGTAGTGCATAGGTTCGTCTTCTAAAATACTTGTTTTGTCGTAAACAAGATTTTCTGGTTTAATAAGATCTTTTAACTCCATAACTTAATTCCCATGAAAATTTATCTTCTAAAGCATCTACAACTTCACTTGGTGTAGGAATAATTCCTCCTGTTCTACCAAAATGATTTACTCTTGTATTTCTTCCTGATTCGTAAACAGCAAGTTTAATATCTTCTACCATTTGTCCCGCACTCATTTCTACAGACAGAAATCCTTTAGCTTTGCGAGCAAGTTCCGCTATTATTTTGTTTGGAAAAGGGAAAAGTGTAATTGGTCTAAGTAAGCCTACTTTTAAACCTTTTGCCCTAGCAATTTCTACCGATTTCTGGCAAACTCGAGAAGAGCTACCATAAGCAATAATAATAAAGTCGGCATCGTCGCATTGAAACAATTCGTATCTTGTTTCCTCTTTTTCCATTTGCTTATATTTTTCCTGAAAGCGACGATTATTAGCTTCCATAATATCAGAATCCATTTCAAGAGAGTTAATTACATTTTTCTTTCGTGAAGAAGGTTTACCTGTGGTTGCCCAATCTCCCCACTTTTCATTAATTTCTTCGTCTGTCCAACGAGGTTTGAAATCTGCAAGCTCTACTTTTTCCATCATTTGCCCCAACGCTCCATCGGTTAAAATCATTGCAGGGTTTCTGTATTTGAAAGCTAATTCAAAACCCAAATCAACAAAATCATTCATCTCCTGAACCGAAGCCGGAGCTAAAACAATTAATTTGTAATCGCCATGTCCACCACCTTTTACTGCTTGAAAATAATCGGCTTGCGATGGTTGTATTGTTCCTAACCCCGGGCCACCACGCTGAACATTTACGATTAAGCAAGGTAATTCGGCACCTGCAATATACGAAATCCCTTCAGCCATTAAACTTATTCCTGGGCTAGATGATGATGTCATCGATTTTTTACCTGAGCCTGCAGCCCCGTAAACCATATTTATTGAAGCAACTTCACTTTCGGCTTGCAAAACAACCATTCCTGTTTCGTTCCAGGGCTGGCGTAGCATTAAGGTCTCCATTACTTCAGACTGGGGTGTTATGGGATATCCAAAGTAACCGTCGCAACCACAACGAATTGCTGCCTCGGCTAGCACCTCATTTCCCTTCATTAATCTTAATTCTCCCACTTTGTTTTTTTTATTGATTAATTATAAAAATGAAATTTATTTCTGTTGATTTTTTTTTGTCAAATAATAAATAATCATTCATAAATAATAATTTGATTACACTTTTACTCGGTAAACCGTGATGCAGGTGTCGGGGCAAACAACACCGCAATGAGCACATCCAACACATGCATTAGGGGTTGCCATATATGAATAATGATATCCTTTACTATTTACCTCTTTATGAAGTTCTAATACGTCATGCGGACAAGCCACAACGCACAGTCCACACCCTTTGCACTCTTCTATATTAACTACAACTGCTCCTTGTACTTTTGCCATTTTCGAGTAATTTTTGCTAAATTTAGTCTCCAATTTACAATAAAAACATCATAAAAATCAGGTTCTGAAACATTTTTTCATAACTGTTTAAATCTATAATATAAACGGGTTATTTGCTTTCAGATTCTAATTTTATCATATAAAATAAATATAGTTTGAACTCTAATAGCAAAACTATTTTTTATGATATAAAATGTATGCAACTAATGTTGCGTTATGAATAGGATGTGATTATAATTTATAAAGTACGCGAGTGAGAATATTTCGGTGAATACCAAGGTAAGAAGCAATATGTTGTCGTTGAAGTTTTTGAGCTAATTCGGGGTATTCCCGTAAAAATTTCCTGATTCGCTGCTCAGCATTTAATGATTGAAAAGAGTGAATACGCTCCATTGCTTGAATATAACTCTCTTCGGCAAGAATTCGTACAGTTCTTTCGAATTTGGGGTGATTATCTAATAATGTTTTAAACTCATTTTTTTCAATATATATGAGTTTTGAGTTTTCGAATGCCCGTATAGATTCTGTTGAGTTTTTACTACTGTAAAATCCTTTATGGTTGCTTACAATAAAATTGTTTGGCGGAAAAAAGAAACGAGAAATCCATTCTGTGCCACCATCAGAAAGATAACTGGCATACAAAAATCCTTCTGTTAGAATTCCTATTTTTTTTGTTTTTTCTCCATAATCGATAAAATATTCTCCCTTTTTTAATTCAACTGAAGTATGCTTTAAATCTAGGGTATTTAGTAAATCTAAGGTAAGTTGGTAACGAGAGATTACTTTATTTCGATCCATTAAATATTTTATTTAGCAAAGTTTTCGTTGAATAATTTAAGTCGCTTTTCTAAATCTCCAAATTGATCGCGTTTTACAAATGAAACACAAGCCCTAATTCCTTCTTCATCGCTGCCAGTATTGTCAAGTGCAATTGCACTAATTCCATAATAGAGCAAGTTTTCAACTAATTGGTTTCCTGTAGTTTGTTTATACGAAATTGTAAAATAGAATCCATCGGCAATTGGCTCATCCATGTCTTTTTTATAAACAATGTCGAATCCGTTTTTTAGAAAAAGATCTTTCATTATTTTAGCCTTTTCTCCATATTCTTTTACTCCATCAATAAAATTAAATTCACCCTGGTTAGCAGCTTTTAACATTGCTGTTAGCGCCCACTGTGCAGAATGACTTGTTCCTGATGAAATTGAATATAATAAACGTAAAGTTATGGTTGCTCCAAAAGTTGTTCCTTTAAATCGATCTTGTAAATCAGGGTAATCACGCTCGAATAATTTATCCGAAATAGCCATTAAACCACAACGCTGCCCTGCGTAAGAAAATATTTTTGAACTTGAAATAAACAGAATGTAATTATCGGTGTATTTTGCAACAGTTGGCTGAAATGGAGCAACTCCGGGTTTCGATAAATCATTACGAAAATCCATACCAAAGTATGCCAAATCTTCCATTACAATTATATCGTACTTATTTGCAAGCTCTCCAATGATTTTAAGCTCTTCATCGTTAAAACATATCCACGCTGGATTGTTGGGATTGGAATATATTATTGAATTTATATTCCCTTTCGAAAGAATTCCCTCCAATTTTTCTCGTAATTTTTCTCCTCTGAAATTAAAAACATCAAATGTTTCGTGCTTCAGCCCGAGAACCATTATTTGTTGTTTTTGTACAGGAAATCCGGGGTCTATAAAAAGGGTTGTGTCTTTTTGTTTGTCAACATTTCCGGCTGCCATAAAAGCTGCATAAGTGCCTTGCATAGAGCCAACTGTGGCAATGCATCCTTTTGGCGACAGATCTATATTTAAAAAGTTTTTTATAAATTTAGAACCTTCTTCTTTTAAAGGTTTAATACCGTCAACCATTGGGTAAATTGCCGCAACTCCCTTTTTTAAAGCTTCAATTTCGGCATCAACGCCAATTTGAGAAGGTGGTAGTCCGGGAACTCCCATTTCCATACGAATGTATTTCATTCCGGTTTCCTCTTCAACCAGATTAACTAAAGCAACTATTTCTCGAATTGATGCTTTCCCTATGTTTGGAATTCTAAGTTTAGATATATTCGAATCTACAACAGCTTTATCAAATGGAGAATTATTCATTCGTTATAGTTTTAGTTTAGTGTTCAAAGTTTAAAGCACACAACTTTTTTCACATTAAAAAATGAAATAAGAATATGATGGATAATTTCTATTAATTAAATAGATTTCACTTTTAAATAGAAATGAAAAAAAAAGAATGAATTAAAATCCAAATTTAGGTTTGAGTAATTTTACCCAATCGGTCACTCTCTCCTCTGTTAATTCAGGTTCAAAATCTTCATCTAATGGTAATCCAATAAATTCACCATCAATTACTGCTTCCGATTCTTCAAAATCGTATCCTCCGGTAGATACTTTGCCAACCAAATTTGCTCCATTTTTAATAAGCTCTTTTCCTAGCAACCCAATGTGATCTACAAAACCATGAGCATAAGTAACATGATCTCCTAATCCGAACAGGGCAACAGTTTTTTCTGTATATTTAGTTTTACCTATTTCAGGAAGAAATTTACCCCAATCGTTGTTCGAAAACTCCGAGTCCCATGTATCTTTTCCAACTGTTGAAAGACCAAAAATTATTTTATCGAATTTTTCTAAATCTGTAACAGAAGCATCTTTAACTGCTACCATTTCTATTTTATCTTCACCAATAATTTCTTTAATTTTATCTGCTACGCGGTTTACTGCACCACCAACCGGGCCATAAAAAATTGCTATTTTACTCATGATATATTATTTTATAGATTTCAAAAATAGTTAAAACTATTAATTTTACTGCATTTTGCTTTAAGGTTATAAAACTTTTTTGTTGTT
>DAOVTY010000126.1 GCA_030632865.1 Bacteroidota bacterium | reverse complement strand
TTCGAACCTACTTTTAATTTCAATTTTTTAGCCAACTTTTCTCCAATTAAAATCGGAGGCATTCTACTGGTTTTTTCCACATAAGTTGCAACAATCAATGGTTCAAAAATATCGGTGACTTGTTGGTCTTTTTCTGTGTCAATTCATAATAATCGTCCACCACCAGTTCCATGAGCCGCCATAATAAATGGTTCGGCAATCAATCGAGGACTAGCTGCCTTAACCGAATTCAACGATTTAATTTTATCAACTAAATTAAATGCATCTTGAATATAAAGTTCTGTTTCGTTATTGTCGAGAAAATGGGGTGCATGAATTTGAATGTGTGATAATTCTGATTTTGTTGCCGATTCTATTCTGGCATCAACCGCTCCCTGCATAAAAGCCATTGTAAAAACTCCGGCAACAAGACCGAGCGAAATTGCCACAATCATTATAATGCTGCGCACTTTATTTCTCCAGACGTTTCGCCATGCTATTGACCAAATCATAATTTTATAGTTTAAAATTTTAAGTTCCAAGTTCCAAGTTTCGAGTTTCAATTTAATAGTTTAAAAAAAGGGAACTGAGATTCTTCCTTTTCTAAAAACTGCGACTGTTTTTTAATTCCTCATTGCTTCAGTAATTTTTAGTCGGCTAATATTATAAATCGGGAAAATTGAAATGAAAACGCTGATTATAAATACCAATATCATTTGGCTATAAAATAACGAAGATTTCATTGAAAAGAACATGAATGGTTCCATTCCATATTGAGTCATAGCGGTTGCCATTTCTCCCGAAAGTGGGATTGGATTAAAAAAGAAATAGAGACAAAATGCATAACTAATTATCAGCCCCACGGTACATCCAATTAACCCAATAAAAATAGTTTCGAAAAATACAATTATCGAAAGCTTAATTTTTTGCATTCCAACTGCATGTACAACTCCAAATTCACGACTTCTCTCCTTTACCATCATTAAAACCACACTGAACATTCCAAAAGCAATAATCATATATAAAACGCCAAGCATAATTAATCCGCTACCTCGGTCGCTTTCAATAAGTTGTTCTATTTCGGGTTGCATATCAACCCAGGTCATTACTGTATTATTTGCAGGCAATATTTTTGCAATATTTTTTTTAAGATGTTTTACCTGATAGTGATCACCAGTCATTACAACCAACGAAGTTGACAAACCATAGGCAGAATAAAAATCGCGTGCAGTTTCTATATCTAAATAAACCAATTGTTTATCGAAATCGGCATTTGGGTGAGAAATAATTCCTTGGATTTTAAATAGCCCGCTGGCACTAATTCCGTGGTATCCTTGACTAATCATCACCAAAGTGTCGCCAACTTCAAGTTGTAGGTATTTGGCTAATTTCCCTCCTAAAATAGCTCCTTTATCTCCATTTTTTAAGAAGCTGCCAGATTTTATTTTTTTCGAGATGTTAGTTATTTTATCTTCTGCTTCGGGCTCGATTCCCATAACCATTACCGGTTTGCTTTTTAGATTATTCGCCGCTAACGAGAATGACTCAACCCGACTGGCAACTAAAGTAACATCCTCTATTTTACTTATTTTCTCTTTTAGTTTGGATGATGCTTTAAAGCTATTGTCAAGTGTTCGTTCGTTCCAAAAAGCTGTGTCTTGCACTTGTAAATAACCGGAGTAGAATTTCACTGAGTTCTCAATCATACTATCGTACGAACCCTCCTGCATCGAGCGCATCCACGATGCCAGCAGAACACTAAAAACAATTGATGAAATTGCGATAATTGTTCGCCGCCTGTTTCTCCAGAGATTTCTCCAAGCGAGTTTAAAATTGGTTTTCATTATAAAATTATTTTGTTGTCGTAGTTGTCAAGTTATTATTGTTATCAGGTTATCATTTCCTCGTCTAAAAGTAGCAGGAATCTGTTCACTAACTCCTCTTTACTTCCTGTTTTTTACTAACTACTAATTACTAACTACTTCTTACCTAATCCTCTTCATATTTTGTTGAGAGAAAAACGACTCTTTTAAATCAACATCGAATTTCATGTCATTAAAAATAATCACTGTTTTATGTCCTTCATCATCTGCAGGAATCATTTCCATGCGAGTTGGCATAATACGGTCATCCATTTTTTTTACATCCGTTAAAATCTCTGTATTTACTAAATACCCATCTTCATCGTAAAATTCTGCTTTTAGCCAGTGTAACTCTTTTTTCGAAATCCACATCATTACTTTTCCCCAAACTACAGGTGCATCATCAAACGGAATTAATTCTGCTTTATAACAATTAAATCCATCGATAATTTCTTCGCCAATTAATTTGTGAGTGTAATCTTTTACCAACGATGATTCGCGTACCAAATCGTCGTTTGTAAAATCGGATCCCATCCAAGATTGCATCATCATCGACGGTGGAATTTTTATCATCCGCTCGATATTTGGAACCCAGTTCCACATATCTTTTTTACGTTTTAAAAATACTTGCCCTTTCTCTTTTGCCGGCGAAGTGATGTATATTAATGAATACTCATTTCCCAATGTCCAGTTCTTCATCGATACTGTTCGTGACCAATTCGGGCGTTCTATTATCATTGTCATTTCTCCTTGACTAGAATTTCCTCTAAACTTTTCATCAGCTTGTTTAATAATTTCTTTAATGTTTTGCGCGTTTGCAAGAAATGCTGTTGAAAGTAAAATAAATGTTAGAATTTTTGTTTTCATTATTGTTGATTTTGTTATTGTTTTTATCAGATTCTCTTAGTTGTTAATGTATCATAACAACTTTGAGAACGATGACAACTTCCTGTTTCACCCTTCTATTATTTTAAAGCATGCGTTAATAATTTTTTCTTCCATAATTTCAATAGGGAAAATATCTGGTGCAACAACAGCGTATAGAAAAGCTCCTTCTAACATTGCACTAATTACCATTAAATCGCCTTCAGTGTCATTACTGCCTTGCGATCCTATAAAATTAAATAGCATTTGAAACATTGGCGCTCCTTTCTCTTGGTAATCTTTCGAGAAAGTATCTGCAATTTGAGGCTGAAGCATGAGAGAAAAAAACAATTTCCAATGTTTTAAGTTTTCTCGCAATAGTTTGAAGTTCATTTTTATGAAATGCGCAAACTCCGCTTTAGTCAAAATCTCATCTTTGTTAATATCGAAATTTTGAAAAATACTATCGAAACCATGGGTAATTAGCTCGTCTAGTATATCTTGTTTACTTTCGAAATAGTTGTATGCCAATCCTTTCGAAATGCCTGCTTTTTTTGCAATTTGACTAACCGAGGTTGCATGAAATCCATTTTCTGCAAAAAGTTCCAACGACACTTCCATTATAATTTCTTTCTTTTCCTGCCTTATTTTATCGAATTGTTTTGATGTACGTGGTGACATAATTATTATCTTTGACTGAACGGTCGGTCAAAGATAGGTTGTTTATCTTGCAATTACAAATTATTACGATTTTTACTATAAAATAGGTATCAAATATTATGAGCCAATTTCAGAAGTGTTTATATGTTATTGAAATTATATTCTAAAATATTTGCAGGAGAAAAATTAAATGAATATCATTGCATCATAATACCATTTCTGGTATTGTGTGTTTGGGGGTTAACATTTAAAAGGCAGCTGTTGAGCTGCCTTTTTCCATTTCCACAAATCATAAAAAGCAATCTTATATTTTAAAAATAGTCTTAAAAAATATCGTTAAACAATTTATTTTTGAATGTATAAAGTCTATATTTGCCATCCAATTTTCACTAAAACCTATAATCAATGATAACGAGTTCAAATAGAAGAAAATTTATTAAAAATAGTGTTGTAGCAGCCGCAGTTGTTGGAGTTGCACCATCTATGTTAAATGCTTGTGCATCTCCTGCAGAAAAGGTGACAGTTGCATTAATTGGTTGCCGTTCGATGGGTTTTAGCGACTTAAAATCTTTTTTAAAACAAGATAATGTTGAGTGCGCTGCATTGTGCGATGTTGATTCTAAAGTGCTTGAGGATAAGGCAGCAGAAGTTGAAACACAAACTGGTACTCGTCCGGAAACTTTTGGAGACTTTCGTAAAGTATTAGAAAAGCCTGAAATTGATGTTGTAATAATTGGTACACCAGACCATTGGCACGCAATTATGATGATGATGGCGCTGGAGGCGGGAAAACATGTATATGTTGAAAAACCAATGGGACACAGTATTGACGAATGTAACGCAATGGTTGCCATGGCAAATAAATATCCCGAGCAAAAAGTTCAGGTAGGAATGTGGCAGCGAAGTTCGAAACACTGGTTTGAAGCTTCTGAAATTGTAAAATCAGGTTTGCTTGGAGATGTACATTTAGTAAAAGCTTGGATATATAAAGGTTATGATAATCCATATCCGGTGAGAGAAGATGTTGAAGCTCCTGCACATGTTGATTACGATATGTGGTTAGGGCCTGCGCCTAAGAGATCATTTAATCCAAATAGATATCATTATAATTTTCGTTGGTGGTGGGATTATGCCGGTGGTGCTATGACTGATTGGGGAGTTCATTTACTTGATTTTGCGCTTTATGCGATGGATGCTGATATGCCTGAATCTATTTCTCCAGGAGGAGGTGTTTTTTATAGTGAAGAAGGAGCAATTGAAACACCAGATATTCAGCAAGCTTTATATAATTATCCTAACCACTCTATGGTTTGGGAGTGTGGCTTGAACCCCGGAATAGGACCATATGGGAAAGGACATGGAGTTGCATTTGTTGGGCAAAAAGGAACTTTGGTAGTTGATAGAGGTGGTTGGGAAACTATGCCAGATAGAAATGCCACTGAGAAAAAGCCATTTTTTGAAGGTAAAAAACAGAGAAATTATGGTGATGGTTTAGACGAACATGTTCAGAATTTTTTGAAATGTGTTAGAGAAGGTGGAGAGCTAAATGCACCAGTAGAAGTTGGAGCTAAAACTGCAATTGTTTCCGAAATGGGGAACATTGCTTATAGGGTTGGTCAGAGAATTCATTGGGACGATTCTTCAAAAAGTTTTAAAGAGGATGAAGCAAATAAATTGATGAAGTTAGATTATAATGATAACTGGAAATTACCCCAGATTTAAATAGCCTTTTAATTTTTTTAAAAAAATAGCAAAATCCATTCTCTTAAATAGAGTATGGATTTTTTTTGTGAAATAAATTAAGTGCACATATAATTTTTTGTGAATATAATTTGTAAAATAATAAAGATAAAAATTGTTCAGAATTGAAAAGTATCTGTTAATTTTAGTCGAAATTAATTTCTCTTAAACGAAACAAGTATCTGTCAGCTGACGGAGAACTTATGAAAAATATTTAATATTAAACAAATGAAATACCAAAAACATATTTCACTCGTAATCGTTTTTGTATTTTTTTTCAGTTCATTATTTAGCCAAACATCTGATACTATTAGCACGATAAAGAGACCTAAAGTAGGTTTAGTTTTAAGCGGTGGTGGTGCCAAAGGATTTGCGTACATAGGATTATTAAAAGTGCTTGAAGAGGTAAATATGCCAATAGATTTTATTGGAGGATCTAGTATGGGTGCAATTTCAGCAGCTTTATATTCGGTGGGTTATTCGCCCGAAATGATAACAGAAATTATTAGCCAGCAAAATTGGGATAAGGTAATTATCGATATTCAGGACAGAAAATATTTAGCTTATGAGGAAAAACTTTTTGGCGAAAAATATATTTTTTCTATTCCTATTCAAAATAAGGTATTCTCTTTAAGCACGGCATTAAGCAGCAGTTTTAATATTGATTTGCTG
Source organism: Bacteroidota bacterium (assembly GCA_030632865.1). GTDB lineage: Bacteria > Bacteroidota > Bacteroidia > Bacteroidales > Prolixibacteraceae > Draconibacterium. The sequence goes on along the minus strand of DAOVTY010000126.1, from coordinate 2,747 downwards.
TTGAATAATTTCTTCTTTCCCGCAGCACAAACAAATGATTTTAACGATTTGCCGATTCCGTTTGTGTGCATTGGTACCGATTTGTTTACCGGAGATGCAGTTGTATTAAATAGTGGGAATTTGGCACGTGCAGTTCGTGCATCTATGTCTATTCCCGGGTTTTTCCCTCCGGTAAAATATGGCGATACCTATTTGATTGATGGGGGAGTTGTAAATAATTATCCGGCAGAACAAGTAAAAAATATGGGCGCCGATATTATTATTGGAGGAGATGTACAAACAGGTTTAATAAATAATATCGATGATTTTGGATCCATGGCATCAATTCTAGATCAGGTAATTAGTTTTAACCGTGTTGACGCAAATAAAAAAGGACTAGAATTAACCGATTACTATGTAAATATTCCGATGTCATACGGAATGATGGATTTTCAAAATTATGATTCGATAATTGCAATTGGCGAAAAAGTTGCCCGCAAGCACTATGCAAATTTAAAAGCACTTGCAGATTCTATCAATGCAATAGAACCTTATGTGAACAAAAGAGTGAAAGTTCAGCAAATTGAGATTTTATCTATCGACAGTGTTTTGTGGCCATCGTTAAATAAAAAACTTAGTGATAAACTTATTGAGAATTTTGATGATATTTTGGTAGATAAAACCTCCTTTTCTGCTGTAGAAGAAAAAATGTACATTTTAAATGGTACCAAAAATTTTAATGAATTGCGGTATGAATTTAAGAAAAATAGTAGGGACAGCTTAAATCTAATAATTGAGACTAATGAAACAAGCAAGGGAAGTTTGGCAGCTGGTATTCATTACGATAATGTTTATAATGCAAGTTTGCTACTAAACCTTACACTGAGAAATATTAAAGGTGGACGAGCAAAGTTTTTTGCCGACTTTGTATTAAGTCAAAATCCACGGTTAAAAACTATGTTTTTTATTAATAACGGAATAAAACCCGGTTTTGGAATGGAGGCTGACTTTTATTCTTTTGGTTTTTCTGAATACGAAAATGGAGATAAAGTAAATTCGTGGAATTTTGATAATTATAGCTTGTCGGCTTTTATACCAATGACAGTTAAAAATAATTACCTTTTTAAAACAGGATTTCAATATGAATATTTCCGGTTTAAACAGGATATTGTTTTAGATCCTGATTTAGATGCTTATGGCGAATTTGCCGACTATGGGAATCTTTTCGTTTCATTAAATCACGATTCACGAGATAGAGTGAATTTTTCAAAAAAGGGACAACAGGTTGAATTAAAGTTTAAATATGTTTTTCCGTTTTCCGATCAGTGGAGTGATATTTTATCAAATGGATCAATAATATATCTGAAATATAATTGGTATGCCAGTATTTCGGAAAAGTTAGTTTTTGAAACTGATATTTTTGCTGGATACACTTTTACTGAAAAAAATACATCAGACACGTATCATGGCTTTGATGTCCGAATTCCTGCAGTACAGCATTTGTTTGGCTTTGGTGGACTAAATCCGGTAAATTATGTTGAAGGATTTGTACCCTTTACCGGACTCCAATTTGTTGAACGATTTGGTTTGTATGCCGGAAAAATATCAACAAAATTCCATTATAATTTTTACCCTAAACTATATGTTTCTGTAATGGCAGATATTGGTTTTAACGAAACTAATATCGATGAAATTGAAAATATTAAAATGCTTTTTGGTTACGGAGCTAAACTTAGTTACGATAGCTTTATTGGGCCCATAGAATTTTCTTTGATGAGCTCAAATATAGATACATCCCTACTTGGATATATAAATATTGGGTTTTGGTTTTAATCACAATCTATTAGTTTAAATAGAATCTATGTTTAATTTGTTTTGTTAGCCACTCATAAATTCTTATCATTACAACATAATATTACAACTTTACTTAAGCCAGATTAATTCATAAGTTTTGGTTATAAAAATATTTGCGAATTATTCCGGTTAAACCAATTTAAACATTTAGTTAAATGAAAAATCAAATTGTATTGTTTATACTGTTAACAGCAGGTATCTCTGTTTTTGCGCAAACAGAAGTTGAAAAAGGTATGGATGCCATTACCATGAGTGCTATAAAAGGTCAATTAGAGTTTCTTGCATCCGACTGGACTGAAGGTCGTGCAGTAGGAACAAAAGGCGCATACATGGCAGCAGATTATATCGCTTCTATGTTAAAAACGTACGGAGTTGAACCTTACGGAGACGATGTTTATTCCAGACCTTCCAGAATGGAAATGATGTCGGGTGTTCGTCCAACAAAATCAAAAAGTTTTTATCAGAATTTTAGTTTAATTGAATACGAGCCAGGAGAAGAGCAATCTTTTTCGGTTGTTTCGAGCAGTGTAGGTAGCGAAAGTGCTGTGAACTTTGGTTATAAAACCGATTTTTACGTACGTACCGGTACTGTTGGACAAACTGCAGAAGCACAACTCGTTTTTGTTGGTTATGGTTTCGAAGATGAGGATGAGGGATATAACGACTTGAAAAAGATTGATTTAACTGGGAAAATTGCTGTTGTTCTTCAAGGATATCCGGGGCATAAAGATTCCGCTTCCGTGGGTTTCGAGAAATTTACACCTGATGGAAGATATGCCAGATATTATATGGAACGTGACAAAACAAATCGTTTAAAGGAAGCCGGAGCAATTGCAATAATACAGGTAAATCCAGACTCTGACCCAACTTTGGGGTGGTCGCAAAATCAAATTTATCCAGTAAAAGGAAGTTAT